>DASYCS010000065.1:0-4089 GCA_036500025.1 Mesorhizobium sp.
TTGCCGTTCTTCTCCGGCATCGGCCTGCTTTTCATCGTTGCCGCCCTGTTGCCGGGTGGAGCGCGCGGTTTCCTCACGCCAGATCGCCGGCTTGGGCGCTGGCCCTGGCGCGGCCTCCTGCTCGCCCTTCCGGGCCTTGGCTTGACCGCGGCGCTGGTCGTGTTTTGCCTTGTGGAAAAACCGGCGCCCCCGCAAGCTTCAATCTTCAGCGTGACCAGCCTTTGCCGCCTGCCGGCCGCCATGCGGTGGCCGGAAGGTTCGGCGGTGCTTTCGCCGCCGGTGCTCGGGGCCGCGCTTGTCGCGCAACTCCCCCACCCCGGCGTCATCGCCATTCCGAACCACCACGCCGCTCCCGGCATGGACCGGGTGGACCGTTTCCTCGATCCCGGCAACCGGGACCCCCGCGAGGCACTGGACGAAAGCCGGGCGACACATGTTGTTTTATGCGCCGCGCCCGAACTGCCCGGCCAGGCGCTACGCGCGCGTTTTCCGTTCGCCTTTTCGCTGATGGACGGGCAGCCGCCGCAATGGCTGTCGCGGTGCCCCCTCGAAGCCGGCTCATCGCTTCGCATCTACAGCTACAGGCGCGCGGACGGTTCTGCGGCCGCCTGCCCCTCGCGCTGAACTCGAATGATTCGTGGCCGAACGACAGGCGAACCGCTGTTTCCTTCGCCCAGCACGAAGCGCCGAACGACAGGCACCGCGTGCGATTCGCCTGAAATCTACATCCGAACGATCCATTTCGAGGGATTCGCCGCCCGGAACGCATCCGCGAGGCCATGCCAGCCTGTTTGCCGGCCGTTGGCGCGCCCCGTTTATTAAAGAAGAGTTTAAGCATCGCCCAAAATGTGCCCTTTCTGCAACAGACCTATCCGATAGCACCCCGACATCGCTTTCATCGGTACGAACGTGGTTGAACGGGACGGACCGATGGGTAATGTCAGGTCAGAGGAAGGGGCGCGGTGCGCATCTTTTTCGGTAGTGGGGATGGGGCAGGGAACGCTGTCCTTCAGCAAAAAATACCCAGACCCGTTTTTTAACTTTTGACTGGAGGTCAGAAAATGAACATTAAGAGCCTTCTTTTCGGCTCCGCTGCGGCTCTCGTCGCAGTTTCCGGCGCACGCGCAGCCGACGCTGTTGTTGTCGCCGAGCCGGAACCGGCTGAATACGTTCGCATCTGCGACGTGTATGGCGCGGGTTACTTCTACATCCCCGGCACCGAGACCTGCCTGCGCGTTGGCGGCTATGTCCGTATGGACATCAGCGGTGGCGACGCCGGTTCCTTCGACGGCCGTGACACGGTCGACGTTCGTGACGGTCGGGCCCGTCGTTCCTATGGTATCCAGAGCCGTTTCGCTCTGAAGACCTGGACCGGCCAGGAAACCGAACTCGGCACGTTGAAGACCTACACCGAGACCCGTTTCAACTACACCAACGGCACCACGAGCACTGACGCGCACTATGCGTGGATCCAGCTCGGCGGCCTGCGCCTCGGCGTTGACGAATCGGCTTACGACACGTTCCAGGGTTATGCCGGTAACGTGATCCAGGATACGCTGGTTCCTTACGGCGGCTTCGGCACCAACCTGATCAGCTACACCTTCGACGCCGGCAACGGCTTCTCGGCTCTCGTGTCGTTGGAGCAGGGCAACAATGCTGACGGTAACGGCTTCGACGTGCTCGACAGCTACACCCCGCACGTTGTTGGCGGCGTGAAGTACACCGCTGGCTGGGGTGGCATTTCCGGCGTTGCTGCTTACAATTCCAACTGGGAAGAGTGGGCTGGCAAGATCCGTTTGGACGTGAACGCTACCGAGCAGCTGTCGCTGTTCATCATGGGCGGCTACGGTTCGGACGACAACGTCGCTCGCAACTTCTACAAGCCTTGGGGCGGCAACTGGGCTCTGTGGGGCGGTGGCACCTACAAGATCAACGAAAAGACTTCTTTGAACGCCCAGGTTTCGTATGACGAAGACGAGACGCTCGGTGTTGCTGCGAACGTGTCTTACGACATCGTCCCCGGCTTCAACGTGACGGCCGAAGTCAACTACGTCAACGAAGGCGACCATGTCGCTGGTGCTGGCAGCTGGACCGGTGTTCCTGCTGGCGACGACGATGCCATCGGCGGCATCGTGCGCTTCCAGCGCTCGTTCTAAGACAGTCCTTTCTGTCTAAAAGAAAACCCGGCGGGCAACCGCCGGGTTTTTTTATTGCGTAAGTTTGCCGGGGCGCGGCTCTACGGCACGGACCGGCGGCACCGTCCACATGAAACACACCGCATCGGGCCGGCCGATGATCTTCGAGGACATCGACAGGCTCGTGCTTTCGCGGAGACATGACCGGGTGAGTTGCACTGAACGCCGAACTTGATGACTATCCGGGAAAAATGGACGCTATCGGCAATGCGTCGACGCCGTACAGCGCCGAGGAAGCCGCGTTCGTTGGCTGAATGGACGCCGAACGTCATGGCTATTCGGGAAAGATGGGCATTATCGGCAATGCATCGACGCCATGCAGCACTGAGGAAGCCGTGTTCGAAGGCCTGAAGACCGGACTTGCGATGCGAACGCGAATACGCCAATTGCCGCGGACAGCGACCAGATGACGAAAACCCAGCCTGCCGACAACCCACCACCATCCGCGCAGGCCGGCTTGCGCTTTGCCGTGCTGGTTTTTCCGGGGTTTCCGCTGATGGCGTTCAGTTCGGTGATCGAACCGCTGCGGGCGGCTAACACCCTGTCGGGCAAGCCTTGTTATTCGTGGATGACGGTGGGCCTGCACGACGGAAAAGTGTTTGCCTCGAACGGCGTCGGTATCGACCCCGACCAATCGGTGCGCGCGGCGCCCCTGGTCGACCGTATCGTGGTGTGTTCCGGCGGCGATGCCGACCAGCTTGTCGCCGAGGATGCCGTCAGCTGGATCCGCCGCAACCTGCGGGCCGGCGCGCATATCGGCGCGGTTGCAGACGCCGCGTTTTTCCTGGCCAGGGCCGGGCTTCTGCAAGGTCACGCCTGCACGCTGCACTGGACCAGCCAACCGGCTTTCAAGGAAGCCTTTCCCGAACTCGACATGAAACGCGACCTTTATGTCATCGACCGGCGACGGTTTACGTCTGCGGGTGGCGTCGGCGGTCTCGACATGATGCTTGAGATGATCTCGACGGATTATGGGGCGGAGTTGGCGGCGGGTGTCGCCGAATGGTTCGTGCACAGCCCGCTCCGCTCCGGCGTGGACCGCAAGATGATGCCGATTCGACTGAGGACCGGCATTCGAGACCAGCTTGTCCTGAGCGCGGTGGCGATCATGGAAGACGCCGTCGAAGACCGTTTGAGCATGTCCGACCTAGCGCGGCGCCTGAAAATATCCCCCGACAGGCTGGAGCGCGCCTTCCGGCTTGAACTCCAACTCACGCCGGGCAGCTACTACCGCTCGTTGCGCCTGCGCCGCGCCGCCGATCTCCTGACGCACTCGTCGCTGCCGATCGGTGAGGTGGCGCTTTCCTGCGGCTTTTCCAACGCATCGAGCTTCGCGCGCGCCTTCAAGGAGCAGTTCGGCCACCCGCCAAACGAAGTGCGGCGACGCAAATCCATATCCGGCGAGGCTCCGCGCGCCTGAGATGCCAGCAACCGGTGTCGGCCGGTATACTGCCTATTCACAATGCCACTGATATCCGCATATCAAATGCGGCTTTTCGCATATCGTTGGCCGATATCATCGTCCATTCTCTGCGCGGTGAAGCTGCCTCGTTCGTGTCCGACAGCCATTCACGGTGTTCAATATGCGCCGGCAGTTTCATGCGGGCGTCAATTCACGGAAGAAAAGATGGTCAAGATATCCGCCATTCGCGTCAGGCCGCTGGTGCTTCCCCTGAAGCAGCCCTACCACTGGTCCTATGGGATACGGGAGAATTTTGCCGTCAACCTGATAGAGATCGAGGCCGATGACGGTACGGTCGGCATCGGTGAATGCACGGTGGCGCCCGATCAAGGTGGGACGGCCGCCATCCTTTCGCGGCTGGCTTCACATCTGGTCGGACATTCGCCTTATGACGGCGTGCCTTTGATCTCCAGAATATTCCATCAGGAATAT
>DASYCS010000066.1:0-2881 GCA_036500025.1 Mesorhizobium sp.
GTAACAGGAGGCAAATAAAAAGGCGGGATAAATCCCGCCTTCCCATTTCGGTAGCCTGACCGGGAGCTTTCTGACCGGGCCGGCAGCAATCTGCTGCGTCGGCTTGTCGGGTTCTTCATGCTCCGGCGCGCTTATCGCGCGACCGCCAGTACATCCGTGACTTGCCGCGCGCTCCGGACTATCGCCCGGCGCGCGCCGTTTTCAAAATCAGGCTGCCTTGCTTAGAGAACCAGCGGACGACTTGCCGGTGCGGCGGTCCTGCTCGATCTCGAAGTTGATTTTCTGGCCTTCGACCAGAGTGGAGAGGCCAGCGCGCTCAACAGCGGAGATGTGAACGAAAACGTCCGCGCCGCCATTGTCAGGCTGGATGAAGCCGAAACCCTTGGTGGAATTAAACCACTTTACCGTTCCAGTTGCCATGTCGATAGTCCTTCGTATTTGCTATGTTTGTTGACTGGGCCAAGGCTCAGCCGGTGTGCATCGAGATTTTGGAGATAGACGTCAGCAAACGCGAAGATCGCGAGGCCCGGATCGATCGGCCGAAATATCAATGCCTCACATATAGACCGGGTGGATGTCAAATGCAAGACAAGGGCTTTGCAGGGCAGGGATTTTTGCAAGAACGAGGCTTTCCGGGCAGCGATGAAACCGCCATGGCGCGCTGTGCGTTTCGCCTTCGCTTTGGTATTCGTGTTCGACGCATCACTTGAAATTCCTGGAGCAAGCCGTGAAAAAAGCCCTGATCATTATTGGCCTTTGCCTGGTTTCCGCCAGCGCGCAGGCGATTACGCGCCATGATCCGACGAAGATAAGCTGCGACCAGGTGCATGAAACGATCGCGGGCGAGGGTGCGGTGATCCTGCGCTATCAGTCGACTCGCACGCCCGGCCTGCCGCTTTATGACCGCTATGTCAGCGACCAGCGTTTTTGCGAGCGCGACGAGGTTGCCTATCCGGCCACCGTGCCTACCGCCGACACAAAATCCTGCCCGGTCAAGGTGTGCAAGGTGCTGGATCTCGACGACCGGCAGGGCGTTCTCATGCCCTAAAACCCGAACGAGGCCTGCGCTGCCGGCGGCGGGCCGACGCGCACGCCTTCCAGCTCCAGCATCCGTTCCTTGGCGGCCGAGCCGCCCGGAGCGGAAAAGCCGCCTATCTTGCCGCCGGCGGCAAGGATGCGGTGGCACGGAATGATCAGCGGCACCGGATTGGAGCCAAGCGCTGCGCCCGTTTCGCGTGGCAGGCCGCCATGGCCGGCGCGCTTGGCCAGTTCGCCATAAGTGGTGGTTTGCCCGAAATCGAGCCTTCGCGCCGCCGCGTAGATGGCGAGGCGGAAATCATCGACGCCGGCCAGATCGACCGGCACCGCCGAAAAATCCACCTCGTCGCCCGCCGCATAGCGCTTTATCGAGGCGATCAACTCCGCAATCCATCGCGGCCTGTCCCGCTCCGCCGTCGGCGTTTGCCCGCAATGGCGCAGCAGGCGCCGCTCGACCGCAGCGCTGCTTTTATCGGCCAGGAAGACGCGCGAAATGCCGCGTTCGCTCCACGCCAGGCCCATGAAGCCGAGCGCGGTTTCAAAGACGGCGTTGCCGGCGGCGGTTTGAGGTGCGGTTTCCATATGATGCTCCCCTGTCTTGATAATCGCTTGGCCGGTGCAATCGGATCATATCGGGAACATATCGTATCGATTGGCGGCTTTTCCACCCGAAAACCGACGAAACCCGGCAAAGATTGCCGATTGGTGGAGGCTGGTGTATGCACAGGCCAAATCAGCATTCCGAAAAACCACAGCCAAGGCTTCGAATTGCCCGCATTGAAGACCCTTTCCAGCATGGGCCTGATCGTGGCCGCAGCCGGCCTTTGCGGCTGTACGACGGCCTCGAACACGGCCAAGCCGCAATTGGCCGAGACCGCCGGCCTTGCCGGCCAGGATGCCGGCTTTGCGCTGCCGCTGCCGGAAACCGTCTCCATATTGCCCGAAAGCGCGTTTGCCCGCGCGGCCAGCAATGCCGATCTTGCCGCCTTGCCGCCGCCGCTCCAGCCCGGCGAGCAACTGGCAGCCGCCCAAGCCGGCGCCCAGGCATCGCCCGTCGTGCTGGCGTCGGCCACGCCCGGTTTCGAGCCGGTCGGCTATGCAGCGCCTTCCAGCCCGGCCGAGGCGAATACCGGGGCCGTCGACCAGCTGATCGCCAAATATGCCGCCGTATATGAGCTGCCGGAGGCGTTCGTGCGCCGCGTCGTCAAGCGCGAAAGCACGTTCAACCCGCGCGCCTATAATCACGGCCATTGGGGGTTGATGCAGATCAAGCACGCTACCGCCAGGGGCATGGGCTATCTCGGCCCGGCGAGCGGGTTGTTCGATGCCGAGACCAATTTGAAATATGCCGTCAAATATCTGCGCGGCGCGTGGCTGGTGGCCGATCGCGACGAGAACCGCGCCGACTGGCTATACCAGACCGGCTATTATTACGACGCCAAGCGCAAGGGCATGCTTGGCGAAACGGGCCTTGGCGTCGACCGCCGGCGCTCGCGCCGCGCGCCGGGCGTTGCCGCCACGCTTCCGGTAGCAGGCCAGATCGGCGTGCCCCAAACGCCGGTAACCGCGCCTGTGCCTGCGTTTTCCTCCACTTTGCCGGACGCCTGAGCGTACCGCGCTCAAATGTCGGGCGCATTGCCTATGCGCTGCTTCAGTTCAATCGCCCAGGCGCGGCCCTCGTCGCCGCCCCATAGCAGCCATGCGATATGGCCGGCGGATGGATTTTCGGCGTTGTTATAGTTCTTGCCCTTCTTGTCGACCTCGTGGCGAGCGAAATAGTTGATCATGCGGCGGAGGGTGGAAGGGGCAAGCGCCTTGCGCGCCTTCAGTTCGTTGGCCCGCG
>DASYCS010000067.1:0-2619 GCA_036500025.1 Mesorhizobium sp.
GGGAGGGCGCTGTCGCCGGACGTCTCGGCGAAATACCTCAATTCGCCGGAAACGGAACTCTTCCACAAGGGCAATGTGCTTTATAACTTCGCCCGTGCCCGCAAGGCGCTGGCGAAAGGCGGCACGATCATCGCCGTCGAAGGCTATATGGATGTGATCGCGCTGGCGCAGGCCGGTTTCGACAATGTGGTGGCGCCGCTCGGCACAGCACTTACCGAAAACCAGCTCGAACTTTTGTGGCGCATGTCGGGCGAGCCTGTCTTGTGCTTCGACGGTGACCAGGCCGGCCTCAAGGCGGCGTGGCGCGCCGCCGATCTGGCGCTGCCGGCGATCCAGCCCGGACGCAGCGCGCGCTTTGCCTTGTTGCCCGAGGGCAAGGATCCCGACGATCTGGTCAAGGCCGAGGGGCCGGATGCGTTTCGCGCCGTGCTTTCGGAGGCGCGGCCGCTGGCCGAGCTTTTATGGATGCGCGAGACGGCGGGCGGCGTGTTCGATACGCCGGAGCGGCGGGCCGAGCTGGAAAAGACGCTCCGTGAACTGACCGGCCGCATCCGCGACGAGAGCGTGCGCTTTCACTACAATCAGGACATGCGCGACCGGGTGCACAGCTTCTTCGGCGCGCAGCGCGGGCGCCAGGATCGGTCTGGCAATTTTGGCGGTCGCGGCAAGGGCGCGGGGCAGGCCGGCCAATTCGGGGGCGGGCAGTTTGCTCGCGGTGGGCAGGCCGGCGGGCGCACCGCCATCAGTGAAAGCCTTGGCCGCTCGGCGATGGTCAAGCGCTCCGGCGAGATGATGTCGGCGCGCGAGGCGACGATCATCGTGGCGCTGGTCAACCACCCGACGCTGATCGACGAGAATTTCGCGCATGTCGAATTCCTCGATCTTGCCAATGCCGATTTACGGCGGCTGCACGCCACGCTGCTCGACGCCATGGCGCATGACATGGCCAATGACCGCGAAGCGGTGGTCGCCACCATCGAGCGGGCCGGCGGCAGCGCGATTTGGGAGCGCGCGGTTTCGCTGATCAAACGGACGCGGCAGTGGCCGGCGCTGGAATCCGCCAGTCTTGACGATGCGCGTGAAGCGTTCAGCCAGGCCCTGCACTTGCACCGCAGCGCGCGCACCTTACATAAAGAGCTGAAACAGGCCGAAAGTGCGCTGGCCACCGACCCGACCGACGAAAATTACCGGCATCTCATCGAGATTCAGGCGCAGTTTCGCGATGTGCAGGCGACCGAAGCGCTGATCGAAGGCTTTGGCGTGACTTCCGGGCGAACAGGCCGGGTGTGATGCGTAAAATAGCTAAGGCGGCAATTGATTCGCTTTTTTAACGCGAATCATGCGACAGGCGCTTGACCTTCCGAAGGAATGACGGAATCAGAACGATTCGAAACGTTAACCCGATCCAGCGTCAACGAAACACGCAGATGCAGGGTATGGGCTACTGGACGGGTGAGAACCCCGCCACAGATATCAGGGTTAATCTGGACTTAACGCGAAATGCGGCAATTGGGACGGTGAGTGCGCTTTTCAGCGGACGCCCTTAGCATACCCGTTTGATGCTTTCCGCCCCGCCGGACGGCCGTTTGGAGAAAAAGAGAGAATGGCGACGAAGGAAAAGGAAGAGGTCGAGACCGAGCGCGAAGGCACGACCGATGGTCCCTTGCTCGACCTTTCCGATGATGCTGTCAAGAAAATGATCAAGGTCGCCAAGAAGCGCGGCTATGTGACCATGGACGAACTGAACGCCGTGCTGCCTTCGGAGGAGGTGACCTCCGAGCAGATCGAGGACACTATGGCGATGCTGTCCGACATGGGCATCAACGTGGTCGAGGATGACGAGCAGGGCGAAGAGGCCGAAGGCGGCGAAAACGCCGCCGACGCCGAGGAAGACGCCAACGAACTGGCCGAGCGCACCGGCACGGCGGTCGTCGCGGCCGCCACCAAGAAAGAGCCGACCGACCGCACCGACGACCCCGTGCGCATGTATCTGCGTGAGATGGGATCGGTGGAGCTTCTGTCGCGCGAGGGCGAAATTGCCATCGCCAAGCGTATCGAGGCCGGCCGCGAGACGATGATCGCCGGCCTGTGCGAAAGCCCGCTGACCTTCCAGGCCATCATCATCTGGCGCGACGAACTCAACGAATCGAAAATTTTGCTGCGCGAGATCATCGACCTTGAGGCGACCTATGCCGGGCCGGAAGCCAAGCAGGCGCCGGTCGTAGAGCGTGTCGAGGAAGTTAAGGTCGAGGATAAGCAGCGCCGGTCGCGTGAGGACGAAGAAGACATCACCAATGTCGGCGCCGATACGCGCGGCCTGGGCGATGACGACGACGAGGACGAGGACGAAGCCAGCCTGTCGCTGGCGGCGATGGAAGCGGAACTGCGCCCGCAGGTGATGGAGACGCTGGACGTCATCGCCGACACCTACAAGAAGCTGCGCAAGTTGCAGGACCAGCAGGTCGAGAACCGCCTGGCCGCCGCCGGCACGCTTTCGCCGAGCCAGGATCGTCGCCTGAAGGAGCTGAAGGACCAGCTCATCAAGGCGGTGAAGTCGCTGTCGCTCAACAATGCGCGCATCGAGGCGCTGGTCGAGCAGCTTTACGACATCAACAAGCG
>DASYCS010000068.1:0-10522 GCA_036500025.1 Mesorhizobium sp.
GCGGTGCTTGGTATGCGGATCGGCAACGACCTGGTCGATGGTCCTGACCGCGCCGTTGGGAACGCCCGCCTTCATCAGCCGCGCCGATAGTTCGTGGCAATTGAAGGCGGCCAGGGCCTTTTCCAACTCTACTTTCAGCGCGTCGCGGTTGGCGTTTCGCTCGCCATTATTGGTGAAACGCGCGTCGCCCGGAAGATCGGAGCGTCCGATGATTTCGCACAGCGTGACAAACTGGCGGTTGTTTCCCACCGCGAGAAAGATCGGAATGTCGGCCGTCGCAAACGTGTCGTAGGGGCAGATGTTCGGATGGGCGTTTCCGCTTGGCGCCGCGACTTTGCCGGACAGGTAATAGTTTGGAAGGTGGGGATGCAGCAGCGACACACCGCAATCGTAAAGCGCGGCCTCGACGAACTGGCCCTTGCCGCTGACGCTGCGCTCGTTCAAGGCCATCAGTATGCCAAGCGCGGCGTTCAGGCCGGTGACCATGTCCACCACCGGCAAGCCTACGCGCAGCGGTTGGCCGCCGGCCTCGCCATTGACGCTCATGATGCCGCAAGAAGCCTGGATCGCGGCGTCATAGCCCGGCATGCCGCCCATGGGGCCGTCCGAACCGAAACCGGAAACCCGGCAATGGACCAGGCGAGGGAAGCGGCTGGTGATCTCCTCGCGCGTGAGGCCCCAGCGCTCCAGCGTGCCGGTCTTGAAGTTCTCGATGAAGACATCGGCGGTTTCCAGCAAGGTACGAAGCAGTTCCTGGCCGGCAGGCTGGGACATGTCCAGCGCCATGCCGCGCTTGTTGCGGTTCAGCCCCAGGAAGTAGCTTGCCGTTCCCTCCTGGAAGGGCGGACCCCAGCCCCGCGTCTCGTCGCCGGTCGGCGGTTCGATCTTGATCACATCGGCGCCGTGGTCCGCCAGTATCTGGCCGCAATACGGACCCCCAAGGACGCGGCTCGCGTCGATGACCTTGATGTTGGAGAGTGAGCCGTGCTGCATCATTGTGCTGTGTCCCGCCTTGGTCATGAAATGGATTTCGGCCGGGCTTGAAGCGCGTGGATTTCCTCGCGCATCTGACTGGCAAATTCGGGATATGTTTCGCTCAATTCATCGAGGACGCGCCCACGAAGCAATGAAAGAGTTTCGCTATCCGGCAGTTCGGTTACCCGCGGTTCGGCGGCATGGTCGAATTCGAACCCGGTCGCGCCCCGAATGTCGGACAGGGAACGTCCAGGATGAACGCTTTCGAGCGCGAAGCCGCGCTTTTCCTTGTCGAACCGGAACAGGCCCATGCCCGTGAGAAGCGCGTAAGGGCCGCCAGTGCGATAGACGCCTTCCTCGCTCAAGCCCGGAGCGCTGATGAAGTCGACCTTGTCGACGAAGACGCGCGGCGTGTGTTCCTCGCGAAACAGGATCACGCGCGGAACGACATAGTACAGATAGGCCGATCCGAACGAACCGGGCCAGCGCACCTTCGACTGCGGATATTCTCCTATGCCGACCAGGTTGATGTTGCCCTGGCCGTCTATCTGCCCGCCGCCCAGGAAGAAGGCGTCGATGCGCCCCTGTCCGGCGCAGTCGAAAAGTTCGGTCGAGCCGTTGGTGAAGAAATTATGCTCGACCGAACCCAATATCGAAATGCGCACGGGCGGTTGGCCGGCCTGCTCTTTTTGGGCGCGCAACAGCATCGCGCCGGCCGCCGGAATGGGCGACGAGGCGCCCACCGCAACGTGACGGACGCCATCCAGAAGCCGCGCGATGCTTGCGATGAGGATTTCGCGGGGAACGACGTTCTCCATTCACGCAATCTCCGCGCGTTGGCCCGACATATATTCGGCAAAGCCTTCCTGCGTCTTGGCCGCCGAAGCGTAGCGCCGGATTTCGGCCGCGTCTGGAGCGTATTCGCCCCACAGGCCGTAGGGTCGCGCGCCGCCGGGCGACAGCGCGATCGCGTCGACGTAAATTGCCGGCAGGGTCCCGGCGGCGGTCATTTCGGATGCGAGCAGGTTCTCGTCCGTGATGCGCTCGACGGTCACCAGCGTCTGCCGCGAGGCGTAGGCCATGGCGGCCAGTTCGCGGCGCCTGCCGATCCAGACATTTCCGAAGCGATCCGCCATGGGCGCATGGAAGATGGCGATGTCGGGCGTCAATGCCGGGATGAGAACGACCGGGTCATCCTGTTCGGAAAGGGGATTGCTGATGACCGGCCAGTCCGGGCGAAACCGCAGGATGTCGGAACCGATCAACCCGCGCATCGGCATGAAGGGCGCGCCCTTCTGGGCCGCCATCAGGCCGGCGTGGATGGCGGGGCACGTTGCATCCAGCACGCGGATGGAGCCATCCTTCACCGCCTGGTTGAACCTTGGCGCGCCGCCGGCCTCGCCGAGGGATACGGCGCTGGTCTCCACCGTGGCGACAAGACCGGCCCCGACCAGCTGATCGACCTGAAGCCCGCCGGTTGGAACGCAGATGATGTGCAACTCTCCCACGCCGCTCTCGATAAGGGCGCTGGTCATGGCCATGGAAACGCCGGCGTAGTCGACAGGCAGGGCAATCTTCATGCCCTTCTGAACAAGACCAGCCATCGACCTGATGTCGGACAGCACTCATTCCTCCCGAAACAGTGGCAGAAGCCGCGCCATGTTCTACAATGTGGTACGCAATTCTAAAAAACAGCCTATCGGTAGCGGGCTGGCTTGACAAGCCCATAATTTTCCCGGAAGACTTGTAATCAGAAACTTGTTCTATATTGTGGAACACGAGGATATCCGATGGCCGGTAGCGCGGCAAGGTGCTGCGGACATGCGCGCGGGAGCGGGATGAGTGAGGAGCGCGGCCGCAGGAAGCTGAACGCGCTTCCGTTGCAACGACGGTAAATTGCAGGATCAACGATGCCGGCCCCGCCTTTTTTACGGCTGGTCATGCTTTTTTCGACTTGAACTTCGATGGCTGCGGGGAGGGGAGGCGTGTTTGTGTCGTTTCTGATCTTCGTGATAGGTTGGCCTGCCAGAAACCCGCCACACCTTCGGAATTCAACACATGGATAAAGCATTTATAAAGGGTCTGAGGCTTGTAGAAATGCTTGCGCTAAGTGAAAAACCGCGCGGCGTGACAGATCTCGCCGGGGAACTTCGTTTCACGAAAAGCAATGTTCACAGACTGCTTTCAACTCTTCAGAGCGAGGGCTATGTCAGGCAGGTGCCGATTGGCAATGCCTATGAGCTTACCACGAAGATCCTGGAACTCGGCCACAACGTCAATCGCAACATGAGCCTGCTTCAGATCGCGCGTCCGGCGATGACGGAACTGGCGAAGAAAACCGGCGAAACCGTTCACCTGTCCGTGCTCGACGGCACGGATGTGGTCTATATCGACAAGATCGAAAGCGCCCATCACATCCGCGCTCACACCAGCGTCGGCATGAGAGCGCCGGCGTTTACGATGGCGACCGGAAAGGCCATGCTCGCTCATTTGCCCGACAGCTATCTTGAGCGGTTTACGCCCCACTTCAAGGCCTATACCGGCACCACGCGCGTCACGCTCGAAAGCCTGCGTGAGGACGTGGAAATCGCCCGGCGAAAGGGCCATGCGGTCGTCGCCCATGGCGAGTGGCGGGAGGGCATCGCCGCATGCGCGGCCGCCATTCTGGGGCGTTCGGGAGAATTGGTCGGCGCAATCGGAATGTCGGGGCCGGACACGCGCGTGAAGCGCAAGCAGCTCAAGGACTATGGCGAGGACGTCATGGAAGCCGCGCGGACCATCAGTTCGGCTTTGGGTTATGTAGCCCGAGGCTAGGAAATAACTTTAAATGAGACCCAGGAAGCGTTGAAAATGGCAAGAAACTACCCCGATACGAAACTGTTCATTGACGGCGAATGGCGCAACGCGCGCGACAATCGCACCATTCCGGTTATCGATCCTGCGACCGAAGAGGTGATCGGGCATGTGGCGCATGCGGGGCGCGCCGACCTGGACGACGCGCTGGCGGCCGCCGAGAAGGGTTTTGCGGTCTGGAGCAAGACGAGCGCCCATGAGCGCTACAAGCTGATGCGCAACGCCGCCGACCTGTTGCGCAAGCGCGTGGCGGAAATCGCGCCGATCATGACCATGGAGCAGGGAAAGCCGCTGGCTGAATCGCAGGGCGAGATTTCGGCCGGCGCCGATATTATCGACTGGTTCGCCGAGGAAGCCCGCCGCACCTATGGCCAGGTCATTCCCGCGCGCGTGCCCGGCGTCACCCAGATGACGATAAAGCTTCCCGTCGGGCCGGTGGCGGCGTTCACCCCATGGAACTTCCCGATCAACCAGGCGGTCAGGAAGCTGTCTGCCGCGGTTGCGGCCGGCTGCTCGATCATCATCAAGGCGCCCGAGGAAACGCCGGCCTCGCCGGCGGCCCTCGTACAGGCATTCGTGGATGCAGGCATTCCAAACGGCGTCGTCAACCTCGTCTACGGCGTTCCGTCCGAGATTTCGGAATATCTCATTCCCCATCCGGTCATCAGGAAAATCTCGTTCACCGGGTCGACGGAGGTCGGCAAGCATCTGGCCGCTCTCGCCGGCAGGCACATGAAGCGGGTGACCATGGAACTTGGCGGCCATGCGCCGGCCATCGTTTGCGATGACGCCGACATCGAGCGCGCCGTAAAGGTGTTTGGCGGCTACAAATACCGCAATGCCGGCCAGGTCTGCATCTCCCCCACGCGCTTCCTCGTACAGGACAAGGTTTTCGACGAATTCCTCGACGGCATGGTGACCATGGCGAAGGCGGTCAAGATCGGCAACGGCATGGATCCCGATACGCAGATGGGGCCGCTTGCCAACGAACGCCGCATTCCAGCCCTGGAAGGCCTGATCGCGGACGCGGTTTCGCATGGGGCCGAGGTGAAGACTGGTGGCCGCCGCGTGGGCAACAAGGGCCTGTTCTTCGAGCCGACGGTGATTGCAAATGCGCCGATATCGGCGCGGATCATGAACGAGGAACCCTTCGGCCCGATCGCCGTCATCAACCGTTTCTCGACGTTGGATGACGCCATCGAGGAGGCAAACCGCCTGCCGTTCGGCCTGGCCTCCTACGCGTTCACGCGGTCGGCGGAAACCTCCGAACAGCTTGGCCTGCGCATTGATGCCGGCATGACCACGATCAACCATCTCGGACTGGCGCTACCTGAAGTGCCGTTCGGCGGGGTTCGCGATTCCGGATATGGCACGGAAGGCGGCTCGGAGGCGATCGATGCCTACATCGTCACGAAATATGTGACCCGGATGGCTGGATAACCGCCAGGTCACGGCCTTCATCGCAGCCAAAGCGAGCGTGTAGCCTGGATCAGGCTGCACGTTCCGCTCGCGACTTGACCAGATTTCAGCGTGGAAGCGAGGGCAGGGTGCCGCCGCGCCAAGTTCGCCGCGCTACGATGCCCGGCCGTTCTGTGGCGCAAAGTCGGTCAGCGATTTGAAGATCGAGACGACGGCGTCGTCGAGGTCGGTTTTGCGCCGCTTGGCGTGTTCGATCAATGCGAGGCTGCGCGCTTGCTGCGGCGAGCCGAACGGCACGCAGTTCAGCCGTTCCGAAAGCGGCGATGCAAGAAGACGCTGCGGCACCACCGACACCCCAAAGCCCTGCGAGACGAGATGCTCGATCGTGTCGAGGGAATCGACCTCCATGCCTTCATGCGGAAAGATCGCCCTTGCTTGCAGTTCAGCCGCAATCTTCTGCCCCAGCCATGCCCGCTTGTTGAAAAAAATGAACGGCAAGGCCGTGATCAGTTCGGCATCGGTTTCGATGTGGCCGAGCGACAGCGGGCCGACGGCGAACAGGGGTTCACGAACGATTTCGCAAACGGACAGCTCCAAAGAATCCCCCAACGGCGCGGTGATGAGGGCGAAATCCATTTCATATCGAAGAACCGCCGCGGCCAACTCCCCAGACAAGCCGGATTTGATGTTGATCTGAAGGTCGGCATAAGTATCCCGCAATTGCCCGACGATTTCGGGCAATATTTTTGTCAGCGTCGTCGGAACGAAGCCGATCGTCACGACCTTGACTAGGTCGCCGCGCGCAATCCGCTTTATCTTGGCTTCCAGTTCGATCATTTCGCGGGCCAGCTTGGTGATCGCCAGGCCTTCGGCGGTCAATGTCGGCGGTCGCGTTCCCCGGTCGAACAGCGCAACGCCAAGGTCTTCCTCAAGCCGGCTCATTTGAATGCTGATGGCGGATGGGCTTAGCCCGACGCGGTCGCCCGTCGAGGCGAAACTGCCCTGATCGACGAATTCCGACAAAGTGCGCAGCTGGCGAATGTTCACAGGAGGGACCTTTACGGCAAGCACGGCCATTTCCTGTCATGCTATGCCGTATATCTTTGAATTGTCATCAATGATCTTTATCATTTGAGGAGATTGTTCCCCTATATCCGCGCCGCCGGACGGCCGAAAATGCTTGCTTCGGGGACCGCGCGAGCGGCGACAAACGGCGCAGTTCAAACCCACGGCGATGGGTCACTCCCGCAAGCTGCCGCTCGACAGAAACGTGGGTGAAGCCTTCATGCTTCCAGCGGCGCGGTGGCGTCCCGCATCCTCTCACCGTCATCGGCCGGGCCGATCTTGCAGGTCGGCTCGTCGTTCCGCGCCACGGCGGCGCCGTGCCGGTTTCATACGGACCGGGCGACCGAAGTGGCGGCGTTGCCCTTGCAATCGCCTCTGTAGTCGCATCGACATATGGCCGTGGCGCTGTCATGTTTGCGGGCGCCCGAAGCGCTTCGCCTTTCATGTTCCTTTCCACCATCAGCGAGATCGTCATGGCTTGCCTGTCTTCGAAGAATGCCCTCGTCACCGGCTCGACCAGCGGCATCGGCCTTGCTATCGCGCGCGCCTTTGCCGCCGAAGGCGCCAACGTCACCATCAACGGGCTTGGCGACGCCGCCGCGATAGAACAGGAACGCGCCGGCATCGAGCGGGAATTCGCCGTCAAGTGCCGCTATTCGGACGCCAACATGATGGACGGGCCGGCGGTCAGCGCGATGGTGCGCGAAGCCGAGCAAGCCTTCGGCGGCCTCGACATTCTCGTCAACAATGCCGGCATCCAGCATGTCGCGCCGATCGAGGACTTTCCCGACGACAAGTGGGAAGCCATCATCCGCATTAATCTGCTTGCCGCGTTCTATGCCATCAAGGCGGCGCTGCCCGGCATGAAGGCGCGCAAATGGGGCCGCATCATCAACACCGCATCGGCCCATGCGCTGGTCGCCTCGCCGTTCAAGTCCGCCTATGTTTCGGCCAAGCACGGCATTGCCGGCCTGACCAAGACGGTGGCCCTGGAAACCGCACAGGACGGCATCACCGTCAATGCCATCGCGCCGGGCTATGTCTGGACGCCGCTGGTCGAAAGGCAAATCCCCGACACCATGAAGGCGCGCGGCCTGACCGAGGAACAGGTCAAGCGCGACGTGCTTCTGGCCGCGCAGCCGACCAAGGAATTCGTCAGCGTCGAGGCGCTGGGCGCGCTTGCGCTGTTCCTCTGCTCCGATGCGGCAAGGCAGATCACCGGCGCGACCTTGCCGATGGATGGCGGCTGGACGGCGCAGTAACGCGCAGCGTCGTCTCACGCCGTTTTCAATGTCCGGCATTGCCGGGAAATTCTGCAATTTCAGGTTGCCGACGAAAGCGAAATGCCGGGAGAAATTCTCCCGGCATTTCGCCATATCCGCCGCATGGCGCAAACTATAGGCTGGCCTGTTTTCCGACGCCGATCAGCATAGATCGGCCCGCCGGGAACGGTTCAACGGCCATCTACAATCCAACACAAGTATCAACGGCTGCTAATATTATAAATTGCCGAAAAAGCTGCAAATTGCCCGGCGTTTCCGGCAGCACATCAATTGTCGTCGTCGGGATTGTCGATCGTGCAGCCAATTCCGTTGCAGCCGATATAGCCGCCCTTGGTGTCGAAGTTCGGGTTGCCGTCCCTGTCATATTGCGGCGTCGGGTCAATGTAGCTGCTCTGCTTCTCGCTTCTGCGCCGGTCGCGCTTGCGCTGCTCGTCGGCGCGGGAACGATCCAGATAGCGCTGCTCATCGTCGGCGCGCCGCTCGTTTTGCTTCATCATGCAGGAGGCAAAAGAATTCGAACCGGGCCTGAAGCCGTAGGAATCGCACTTCTCCTGGTCCATCTGCCGCTGGTCTTCATCGCTGATGCAGCCGGCAAGCACCAGCGGAACGAGCGCGACGAACAAATATCGAAATGCAGTCATTTGGGTCCCTCACTATGGTAAAGACTACGAAATCCAATCTCCAGCGAACGCACCGGCATTTCGCAAGGCGCGGTCACAGTCGGGTCAGGCGTCAAAGCCGAGCGGAGAAGCGGTTGCCGCCGCATGGCCGGCCTCATTGCCGTGTCCGGTCGGGAACATTTGCGGATGGGGCACGTCTCGCCGGTATGTCTAGTTGGACGGAACCGGGCAGCTCAAATCGCCTTCCTCGCAATTGAGATAGGCCCTGAGCTGCTTGGTTCGCTGGGTGGTCAGATCGGTCCTGCATGTGGCGACGATCATGGGGGCGGCGCTGCCGCCGTCGTCGCCGCTGGACTGGAAGGCGCACTCGGCATCGCGAAAGGCGACCCATGCGCGCTGCGAGCGAACGAGGCGGGCCTTTCCGCTCGGATCATCCGAGAGCCGCGTCACGATTTGCTTGAAGTTTCTGTTCAGCGCCTTGTCGGCTTTCTGAAAGTCAGCGCCGGGACTTTGAGCAAGGGCGGCAGATGCCATCAATAGAGGGATCGTCGTCATTGTAATGAATAAACGCATCAAGTCCTCCGGGGTGTAATATACTGGAGTTATTCACAACAGGTATTTTTATACAACATAAACGTGCGCAAATGGTTAAGCGAAACTCAAACGGGTAGTATTAGCGTTAAGCGTGTTTGGCGTTGGCACGTTTTTGCGCGCGCCGTCTCCTGCTATCTCTATGACGTTACAGCGCGATGAACGGCCCACGCCTGCACGCTCTGGCCACGTCGCGCGATTTGCCTGAGCGGCGATTTTCCTGAATATTGCCGGTCGGCGAAGCGCCACATTGTTCACGCAATAAGACGACTTGGGGGGAGCTTGATGTTTCGGCAGTGGATCGTCCGCTACGGCTACTCCTTCTCGATGACCGGCCTGCTGCTCGGCACACTGTTTTTTGCCGCCTCGCTGACGCCAACGCTGATCCCGCGCAATTACCTGACGCAAGGCGTGCTGTCCGGTCTCTCTACCGCCGCCGGCTATGGGCTGGGCTTTTTCCTGCGCTGGCTTTGGCGTTATCTGGAGCTGCCGGAATTTCCGGCGCGCACGCAGAAAACCTCGAAGATTTGCGCGGCGCTGGCCTGCCTTGCCGTGGCTCTGGTCTTCCTCTGGCGCGCGGCCGGGTGGCAGAATTCCATCCGCCATCTGATGTATCTCGATCCGGTCGACAGCGCCCACCCGTTCGAGGTCGGCGCGATAGCGATCCTCGCCTTCATGGCGCTGGTCGCGCTCGCCAGGCTTTTTTACCTCGTGCTGGATTTCATTTCCGGCCAGCTCGCCCGTTTCGTGCCGAGGCGCATATCCTACGTGGTGGGAACGGCCGCCGCGATCCTGCTGTTCTGGTCGGCGGCCAACGGCCTCATCTTCCGCTATGGCCTGCGCGCGCTCGACAGTTCCTTCCAGCGGGTAGACGCCATGATGGCCCCGGAAACCCGGCAGCCGGACGATCCGGCCAGAACCGGCAGCGCCGCTTCGCTGGTGCGCTGGCAGGATCTCGGCCGCATGGGCCGTTCCTATATCGCCTCCGGCCCGACGGCGGCCGATATCGGCAAGTTCACCGGCAAGCCTGCCACCGAGCCTGTGCGCGTCTATGTCGGGCTTGCATCCGGCGAGACGGCCATGGACCGCGCCCGTCTGGCGCTTGAAGAACTCAAGCGCGCCGGTGGCTTCGAACGATCCGCCCTCGTCATCATCACGCCGACCGGCACGGGCTGGGTGGACGAGCAGGCGATCGACCCGATCGAGTTCCTGCACAATGGCGATGTCGCAAGCGTCGGCGCGCAATATTCCTATCTGGCAAGCTGGATGTCGTTGTTGGTCGAGCCGGGATATGGCGCCGAGCAATCGCGCGCCCTGTTCAGCGAAGTCTATGGCTATTGGCATACCCTGCCGAGGGACAAGCGGCCGAAACTCTATCTGTTCGGCCTGAGCCTCGGCTCGCTTTCGACGGAATTGTCGAACGAACTGTTCGAGGTGCTGGGCGACCCCTACCAGGGCGCGCTATTGAGCGGCCCGCCCTTCGCCAGCCGGATATGGCGTTCGTTGACCGACCGCCGGGAGAAAGGCACGCCCGAATGGCTGCCGCGTTTCCGCGACGGCTCCTATGTCCGCTTCACGGCGCAGAAGGATGCGCTCGATATTCCCGGCGCTCGATGGGGGCCGCTGCGGGTCGTATACCTGCAATACGCCAGCGACCCGATCACTTTTTTCGAGCCTCGCTCGTTCTATCGCAGGCCGGACTGGATGACGGGGCCG
>DASYCS010000069.1:0-7409 GCA_036500025.1 Mesorhizobium sp.
GGCAGCGTGGCGATATCCGGGCGGCCGGTGCCGCCGCGAAGCGCGACCAGTTCGATCACTTCCGCCGCGTGGCGAACGCCCGGCCGTTCCAGTCCGACCGTCAGCAGCGGATGCTTGAGCAAGGCAAGCAGGCCAACCGGATCACCCGGCCCGAAGGCCGCGCCAAGCGTCAGCCGAAGCAACCCGGCCGGCGGCGTCTGGCTGAGCGGCGTTCCGCCGGAATCATCGGCGACGATACCGAAGCGCAGCAATTCCGCCGAAACCCGCCGCGCCAGGGCGCGGTCGCCGGTGACCAGCGCCGCGCGCCGGCCCTTCTGTTCCACGGCGTGCCGGAGCGCGATGGCGATGGCGGCGGCCTCGTCGCGTTCATTGGCCGCTTCCAGCAGCGTGACGCCGGCAAAGGCCGCGTCGACATCGCTGGATGCGAACTGGCTTCGCGTCTCGGCCCAGCGTTCCGTGGTTTCCGCCGGCCGCAGCGCTTCTCCGGTCAACGCCGTGCGCAAGGCCAGCGGATCGTCACCGATCTGCTCGACATCGCGCCGCACGATGCCGATCTTGGCGATCAGCTTGGCAAGGCCATATTGCGGATGGCCAAGCAAGGCCGGCCGGGCGTCTTTCGCCGAGATCGCGGCAAACGAGGCGTCGTCCAGCACCTTGTCGAGGCCGGGCAGCACGACCGCGCCCAGCGGCAGGCCGGCAATCACCGACAGGAGTTCGGCGGTGGCCGGAATGGAGCCGGTGGAGCCGGCGGCGATGACCGGCCCGGCGGGCGGATTGCGCTTCAGCCGCGCCGCTTCCAGCCGGATCAGCGCGCTGCGATGCGCGGCGGGGTTCGACCGGTCGAGTTCGGCCAGCAGCGTCGGCCAGTTCTCGGTGACGATCTTGAGGAAATCCAGCGTCACCTGCCACCAGCCGGCAAGGTTCCCGGTCACCAGATCGGCCAGCCTGGTCCAGTCGGAGCCTTCCGTCTCGATCTCGTCCATCAGCTGCGCCAGGTCGCGCGCCAGCCAGATGGCGTCGGCGGTTGACGCCGGCACCACCATTTCTTCCTCGAACAGGGCGGCGACATGGGCAGGCAGGCGGCGCTTCCAGGCGCGCACCAGCGGCGCCAGCAGCAACAGCCGCTCCAGCGCGGGAATAGGTGGCGCAAGGTCGAGCGCGGCAGCGCTTTCAGGCGCTTGCGCCTCGAACAGCGCTTCATCCTCGTCGAATTCGCCAAGCGGCCGGATGACCGGCAGGATGGCAGAGCCGCCGCCCATCAGTTCGACCAGTTCGCCCCGCAGCGCGCGCGCCGCACGGCGCGTCGGCACGTAGATGGTCACATTGGCCAATGCCAGCGGATCGCCATCGAAGCGAAAGCCGGGAATGAGCGTACCGGAAAGCAGCGCCTTCGCCAGCGTCGGCAGGAAAGGCGCACCGGGCGCGATGGTCAGGACGCGGCGCACATCGCTCATGGCGTTCCCGAAAGAGCGTTCGCCACCGCCGCCTCGGCAAGCGGGATCGCCTCCGGCGTGCCGACGGTGATCCAGCTTCCATGCATCGCCATGCCGAACAGGCGTCCGGCCTTAATGGCCGCATCGAAATAACGGTTCAGCGACAGCGGCCCGACAGGCGCATTCTTGAAAATGCGCGGATGCATGATCGCCGCGCCGGCATAGATCAGTCCCGTCGCGCCGCCTTGCGCACGGCGCAGGGCGCCGCCCGGCGACATCAGGAAGTCGGTGCCGCCGCTATGGCCGGTCGCCGAGGCGATATCTGCAAGCATCAGCAGAATATCCGTCTTCGCATCGTCCCAGGCAAGGGCAAGACGGTCGAGGCTGGGCGCGCCGCTGTCGATCCAGAACGTATCGGCATTGACGACGTAGAAAGGCTCTTGCCCCAGTCGCGGCAGCGCCTTGACGATGCCGCCGGCAGAATCCAGCAGGCCGTCGCTCTCGTCGGAGATGACGATCTTCGGCGCGGATCGGCAGAAGGTATGCGCGACGATCTGCTCCGGGAAATAGTGGACATTGACGACCGCCTTTTCGACACCGGCCGCAGCCAGGCTGTCCAGCCCCCAGTCGAGCAACGTCTTGCCCGCGACCCTGACCAGCGGCTTCGGCATCGTCTCGGTGATCGGCCGCATCCGCCTGCCGAGACCGGCGGCAAGCACCATGGCTGTCTTGGGAGCGGATGCGGTCACAGCGTTCTTTCTTCCAGCAATCCGTGCTCGACGTAGAATTCACGCAAGCTGGCCAGGGCGGGATGCCCGAGCGCCCGACGCAGATAGTCGCGAATGCGCGGCAAATGTTTTAGATATTCCGGCTTGCCGTCACGCCGGTTCAACCGCACGAAAATGCCCAATATCTTCGAATTGCGCTGGGCCGCCATGATGGCATAGGCTTCGCGGAACGCCTCTTCGTCGAACCCGCCGGCGCCACGACGCGCCGCCACATAGGCATCGAGCGCAGCCTTTTCTGTCTCCGGCGGTATGGTGACGCGGGCGTCCATGGCAAGCGATGCGACGTCATACGCGGCAGGCCCGACCAGCGCATCTTGAAAGTCCACGATGCCGAGCCGGTCATGGCCTTGCCGTTCACCCCGCCAGATAATGTTGGGCGAATGAAAATCGCGCAGCATCAGCGTATATTCGCTGCCTGAAAGCCTGGCGAAAAGCGCATCCCATTCGCGCTGATAGCCCTGGCGCAGTTCCTCCGACGCCGGCCTGCCGGAAACGGCGGGCACATACCAGTCTACCAGAAGCTCGGCCTCGATCATCATCGCGTCGCGGTCGAAGGGCGGCACCGCGTGAACGACGCCCACCGCTGCCTCCAGGCGATAGTGCCATGGCCGCGAGTGCATCATCGCAAGCAGTTCCGCCGCCGCGGCATAGCGCGCATTAACCGGCTGGCCATCGGCATCGAGGAAGCTTTCGGAACCGAGATGGCTTAGCAGCAGGAAACCCTGCGCCAGATCCTGCGCATGGATTTCAGGCACGCTGACACCGGCCGAAGCAAGCGCGCGGTCGATGGCGACGAAGGCCGAAACGGTGCGCGAGGTGTGAGCGATCAGCGCATAGGGCTTGCCATCGCGCACCGGCGGCCCCAGCATCAGTTCAGGCGAATTCATCAGCACGCGCGGCGAAAAGCCTGACAGCGTCGCGATCTCATAGGAGCGGGCCGAGGCATCCGCGACGAAGCGGCGGCGCTGCGCCGTGCCCCAGCCGGCGTCCTCCAAAAAGCCGCGCATAGCCAGCGAACGCGCCATCCGCTCGAACGCCGCGCCCTCGCCCGACAGCCGGGCGATGCGCCCCTCGCCGTCCTGCTCCAACTCGACCAAGACCGTCGTTGCCGGCAGCCTGGCCTCGGCGCGGTCCGGCCATTCGACCAGCGCCGCGCCATCGGCCAGCGCTTCATCGAAGCCCAACTCATCCAGTTCCTGTGCCGACGACAGGCGATAGAGATCGAAATGATGCACCGGAGGCCGCACATCGTAGCTCTGGACGAGCGTGAAGGTCGGGCTTGGCACCTCCAGCGCCGCGTCATCGGCAAGCGCTCGGATCAGCGCCCGCGCCAAAGTCGATTTGCCGGCGCCGAGATCGCCCGAAAGCGCCAGTACATCGCCGGGCCGCAGCGCCATGGCGAGGTCTTCGCCAAGCTGCGCGGTTGCGGCTTCATCGGCGAGAAAACGCTTCAGCACGGACTTCGCCATGCGCGACGCTATTCGGCTGCGGCGCGCAGGCCGGCCGGCCGGGCCGGGAAGATGCAGGTGACAGTCGTGCCCCGGCTTTCGCCGGTTTCGATGCGCACGCTACCGCCATGCAGCTCGACGAAGCTCTTGACGATGGACAGGCCGAGACCCGCACCACGCCGCCTGCCGCCGTTGACGCGCGGCTCGAAGCGCCGGAACACCGCATCCAGCACGTCTTGCGGCATGCCGGGACCGTCATCATGCACGGAGAACTCCACGCCATCCGCAGACTGCCGGCAGGCAAGCTTGATGACGCCTGCTTCCGGCGCGTAATTGGCGGCATTGCTCAGTAGATTGTAAAGGATCTGCCGGACGCGCGTTTCATCGCCATGGAAGCTTTTCGGCGCACTGCTGGCGTCGATCTCGAGCCTGATCGAGTGTTCGTCTAGCCGGTCCGCCACCAGTTCGGCGGCCGCCGCAATGGTCCTGTCCACCGGCACCTCGGAAATTTCGAGCTGCATGATGCCGGCATCGACGGTGGCAAGGTCGAGAATGTCGTTGACGATCGTGAGCAGCACCGATGAAGACGAGCCGACATGCTCGACATAGTCGCGCTGGCGCGGCGTCAACGGCCCTGTCGCCGGCTGCGACAGAAGCTCGGTGAAGCCGATAATATTGGTCAGCGGCGAACGTAGTTCATAGGAGACATGCTGCACGAAATCGTTCTTGAGCTGGTCGGATTTGAGAAGCGCCTCGTTCTTGTCCTTCAGCGCGCGTTCAACATTCACGCTGTCTGTGACGTCGACGAAGGTCATCATCACCTGCCCGTTCGGCAGATGGATGACGGCATAGC
Organism: Mesorhizobium sp.; assembly: GCA_036500025.1. Lineage (GTDB taxonomy): Bacteria > Pseudomonadota > Alphaproteobacteria > Rhizobiales > Rhizobiaceae > Mesorhizobium. Next base: position 4,523 of record DASYCS010000069.1, read on the forward strand.
GCAGGATGCTGCCATTGGTCAGCTCGGTCTGGCCATGACGGTCGCGCCGTTCCTCGTCGAAGCCGGTGATCGTGGCTGCGAATTCGCCCCATGGGCTGTCGACGGCGCGGCTGTCGCCCAGCGCCCGGATGGCGGAGACATGGACGCTTGGCTTGACCGCGCCGCTGTCCAGCCCCCACAGCGTGGCGAACGCCGGATTGGACAGGCGGAGCCGGCCGTCCGGGCCGAACACCGCCACGCCCTCAGCCAGATTGTCGAGCGTCTCGCCCTGCACGCGCACCGCCGTCTGGTAACGGCTTTCCAGATCGATCTTTTCGGTCAGGTTCTCGAACACCCAGGTAACGCCGCCCTTGGGCTGCGGATTGGCGACGACCCGGATGGTCTTGCCGTCGGGCAGATGCCACCAATGTTCCTGCGGCTCGACCGCGCGATAGGCGCAAAGCAGGCCTTCCTTCCAGCGCCGCCATTCCGGCTGCTCGGCGATCTTTCCTTCGCTGCGCAGCCTGTCCAGAAATAGCGCGTTGTCGGGCGCGCTATGCAGGAAACCGCTGTCAAGGCCCCACAATTTCTGGAAGGCTTGGTTGAAGAAACGCAGTTTTTCGTCCGTGTCGAAGGTCGCCACCGCCGTATTGAGCTGATCCAGCGTATCGGCATGGCTGCGCATCGTGCGCTCATATTCGGCCCGGATCGTCTCCATGGCGCTGGTGTCGGAGGCGAGGCCGGCGGAGCCGAAAGGCCCGGCGAAATCCGTCACCGCATATTTGCGCCTGTCGCCTTCGATAACGGTCGACAGCGTCTGCTCGAACACCGGGCGGGCCCGATGCTGCTCGACAATTGCCTCGCGCGCCTGGCCGCCCAGAAATTCCCTGGCGTCGCGCACGGCCGCGTCGACGTCTTCCGCCTCGACCGCGGCCGCATAGGCGCGGTTCACCCATTTCAGCCGCCCATCGGCGGCGCGCATCCAAACAGGCATCCGCAGCGCGCTGAGCAGGCCGATCATGGTTTCGTGGTTTTCGACAAGCTGCTGGTTTTCCAGCTTCAGCCGCGCCTGGCTTCGCTGGGTTTCCGACAGCGAGGTGAAGCGAACGATGATGTGGGCCGAACTCTTGCGCCCATTGACGTCGAGCGGCATGCCGCTCTGCGTCTCGGCGGTGAAATCAAACGGTGCGCCCTTTTCGCGCAACGCCGCGATGGCATGTTCGAGCATCGCGGCCGAACGCGGCATCAGCCAGCGCCCGAAAGCCAGCAAGGCAGCTCTCTCCTCCGGCACGCCGCTATCGATCGGCAGCGCGCCTATCAGTTCAGGCTTCTTGTTTTCCGGACCCCAGACGATGACGCGCTGGTCGCGCAGGTTGAGCATGGCGTCCGCACGCTGCAAGCCGGCATTGGCGTCGGACAAGCGCGTCTTGAGGTTGACGTTCTCGCCGGCGATGCGGCCTCGCTCACGGATGAGGACGACAGCCGAAATCAGTGCGCCGGCCATGACGCCGACGAACACCGCCAGTTGCATGACATCGACCGTGCTGATGGGCAGCGCCGACCCTTTCGAGACGCCCTCCGCGTAGGCAATCCCCCCAAAGGCAATTCCGGCAGGAAGCGCCAAGGCCAGGGCCGCGCCCGCCCGCAGCGCCATGGTCCGTGCCCGGTGCCAGCCCGCGCCGCACCGGCTGCCGGATTTCCCGGCCATCGAATCGTTACGGCCGCCGGAAACGGCCTTTCCCGCGTGAAGCGGGGTTTTCCCCGGCATGTCCTGGTCCTCTCCGCCGCCTGAATGCAAGACTGCCCTGATCGCGCCAGTCCCGGCCCCGTCCGGCCGCCACAAGCGAATCACATCACCATAAACTCTCGCCGAATCGCCGTGAAGCGTGTTCTCGCGCAAAAATAAAAGCCGGGCGAATGTCAATCGCCCGGCTTCAATATCTTGTGGGAGCTTACGCTATGGTTAATAGCGGTAGTGTTCAGCCTTGAACGGACCTTGCGGAGTGACGCCGATATAAGCGGCCTGTTCGCCGCTAAGCGTGGTCAACTTGGCTCCAAGCTTGTCGAGATGCAGGCGGGCCACCTTTTCATCGAGATGCTTGGGCAGCACATAGACCTGGTTTTCATACTGGCCGGGCTTGGTGAACAGCTCGATCTGCGCCAGCACCTGGTTGCTGAACGATGCCGACATGACGAAGCTCGGATGGCCGGTGGCGTTGCCGAGGTTGAGCAGGCGGCCTTCCGACAGAAGGATCATGCGCTTGCCGTCCGGGAACGAGATCATGTCGACCTGCGGCTTGACGTTGGTCCATTTCAGGTTGCGCAGCGCCGCGACCTGAATCTCGTTGTCGAAATGGCCGATATTGCCGACGATCACCATGTCCTTCATCGCCCGCATATGGTCGAGCGTGATGACGTCCTTGTTGCCGGTGGTGGTGATGACGATATCGGCCGTCGGCGCGGCGTCTTCCAGCGTAACCACTTCGAAGCCGTCCATCGCCGCCTGAAGCGCACAGATCGGATCGACTTCCGTGACCTTGACGCGGGCGCCAGCGCCCTTGAGCGAAGCCGACGAACCCTTGCCGACATCGCCATAGCCGCAGACGACGGCGACCTTGCCGGCCATCATCACATCGGTGCCGCGACGAATGCCGTCGACCAGTGATTCCTTGCAGCCATATTTGTTGTCGAACTTCGACTTGGTGACGGAATCGTTGACGTTGATGGCCGGGAAGGGCAGCAGGCCCTTCTTCTGCAACTGATAGAGCCGGTTGACGCCCGTAGTCGTCTCTTCGGTAACGCCCTTGATGGCATCCCTCTGCCTGGTGAAGAAGCCGGGCGTTTCCTTCATGCGCTTCTTGATCTGCGCGACGAAATATTCCTCTTCCTCGCTCTGCGGGTTGGACAG
>DASYCS010000070.1:0-2466 GCA_036500025.1 Mesorhizobium sp.
CCGTCGACAAGAACGGCAATGTGGTCGATGCGGGCGGCAGCACGCAATCGACCACGCCGATGGAACAGGCCCCGGCGGCGGCGCAAGCCCAAGGGAACAAATCCGCAAACACCGTCGTTGCCGCGCTGCCGCCCGCCGACAGCCCCGACGAGCTTTATCGCAACTCCTACCAGTTCATTCTTTCGGGCGACTACGGCACCGCCGAGCAGGGCTTCCGCGACCACATCGCCCGCTTCCCCAAGGATGCCAAGGCCGCCGACGCCCACTACTGGCTGGGCGAATCGCTGCTTGGCCAGCAGAAATACCGGGATGCCGCCGAAATCTTCCTTGCCGCCAGCAAGGATTATCCGAAGGCCAAGAAGGCCCCGGACATGCTGCTGAAACTCGGCGTTTCGCTTGTCGGCCTCAAGCAACGCGACGTCGCCTGCGCCACCTTCGGCGAGATCGCCAAGCGCTATCCCGACGTTTCCGGCGCGCTCAAGGAACGCATCAAGCAGGAACGGGCCCAGGCTTCGTGCTGACATCGCCTCTGGCGGATGACGGCGCTGCCGCCGCTCCCGGCCTTTCCGACACGGTTTTTTCCACCATCGATTTTACCAATGGCGCTTTGGTCGCCATCTCCGGCGGCGGCGATTCCACCGCGCTTTTATTGCTTCTCAAGAATTATCTGGACCGGCACGCGCCCCGCGCCCCGCTTCTGGCGGTGACGGTCGATCACGGCCTGCGCGCTGATTCCGCCGCCGAAGCGCGCGCCGTAAGTCGCCTCTGCGCGGAAAAAGGCATCGACCACAAAACCATGTTATGGGAAGGCGACAAGCCTTCGACCGGCCTTCCCGCCGCCGCCAGGGAAGCCCGCTACCGCCTGCTTGCCCAGGCTGCCGGCGAAGCCGGCGTCAGGCTGATCCTTACCGGCCATACCGCCGACGACCAGGCCGAAACCGTGCTGATGCGACAGGAGCGGGCGGATACCGCATCGCCGCACGGGCGCGGACTTGCCGGCATGGCCGCCGCCACGCTCTACGACTGGGATATCTGGATTGTGCGCCCGCTGCTCGGCGCGAAGCGGCAGGCGCTGCGTGAATTCCTGCGGCGCGAGAAAATGGGCTGGATCGACGATCCGACCAACCAGGACGAGACGTTCGAGCGACCGCGCATCCGCGCCGCCCTCAAGGATCGCGGCCGATCCTTCGTCGAAGCAACCGCGCTTGCCATGCAAGAGGCCGAAATCCGCCGGAACGCAAGCCGCCGGGCAGCGGCGATCGTGCGCGCCTTCGCCAGCCGGCCGGCTCCGGGATTGATCCGCCTCGACCCCGCCTTTGCCGCCGGCGACCGCAGTGCCGCCATTGCCGCCCTGCGCGTTTTGCTGGCCACCATCGGCGGAACGGCCTTCCCGCCCGGCGACGCCCGCACGGCAGCCCTTTTCGATAAAATGGCGGCGGCGGCGCCGTTTCGCGCCACATTGTCGCGGACGGTAATCGACAAAAGGCGCGCCGCCATTTTCCTCCACCGGGAATTGCGCGATCTGCCCACCGCCGCTTCGGCCGTCGATGGCATGGTCTGGGATGGCCGCCGCCGCATCGATGTCGGCGACGAGGCCAACGGCCTGCTGGTCGAACCGCCGGCTTTGCGGGCCGCGGCCGCCGATATGGATTATGCAGGCAACGCCCCGGCGAGCCTCCTGCGCGCGGCAAGCGCTGCGGAACCGTGCTTTCGACGGGATTTGGAGTGCAGCGCCGCCGCGAACGACAGGCGACCGGGCGTGCGGATTTCGCCCGTCATCGCCCCCTATGCGCGCTATCTGCCGCTGTTCGACTTCGAGCTTGCCGGGGCGGTTGCTGAACTCATCGGCGCGCCGCCCCTGCCGTCGCCGCCTTTCCGTGGCTTCGATGCAAGCCGATCGCTGGCCAAAGCTTAACCGAGACGAGGAGTTGTGCTTGGCAAGGCCGGGTACGGTCCCTATGTTAGGGCGAGCTTCCTCTTAAACGCGCGCGTCCGCCTCGTGGCGCCAACGGGACATTCGATGAATCCTAACTATCGCAATCTGGCGCTCTGGGCGATCATAGCAGTCCTGCTGATCGCGCTGTTCAACCTGTTCCAGACCCCGCAGACGCGCGGCGCGTCCAGCGACATTCCCTATTCGCAGTTCTTGCAGGAAGTCGATGCCGGCCGCGTCAAGTCCGTAACCATCGCCGGCGAGCGCATCAGCGGCAGCTACACCGACAATTCCACCGGCTTCCAGACCTATTCGCCCGGCGACCAGTCGCTGGTGTCGAGGCTTGAGTCCAAGCAGGTCAGCATCAACGCGCGCCCCGAAACGGATGGCTCCAACACGCTGCTCGGCTACCTGATCTCATGGCTGCCGATGATCCTCATCCTCGGCGTCTGGATATTCTTCATGCGCCAGATGCAGTCCGGCTCCGGCCGCGCCATGGGCTTCGGCAAATCCAAGGCCAAGCTTCTGACCGA
>DASYCS010000071.1:0-4039 GCA_036500025.1 Mesorhizobium sp.
CGCGTGCCCTGAAACACGAAAAAGCCCGAATCCTTTCCTCTCGCTCCTAACCGAGTGGAACAAAAGCCTGTGTCTGCCGGTTGTCGCGGCAGCCACGGCTGTTATTGTCGGTCGGCGACGTCACTCCACGACTTTTGTTCGATGCTGCGGTACATGGTGGTATCGGCTTGGAAATTTGCAGCAGCAGCGATATTACCGCCGAGCGCTGCTTCATGGAATTTTGAATGAACATACAACCCAGCCTTCCTCAGACGGAAAAAACGAAAACGGCGAAGGCTGCCGCCCCACTCGGCCAAGCAAGTTCGCATGCGAGCTTTCCCGTCGACGCGGAAGAACCGATCCGCTCCCAGTTCCTGGACGAGGAGCGGCTGCGTGCGTTGGGCGAAAGCTTGGCCAGTGGCGATGTCGGCGATCTGACCGAACTGACGCCCTTCGCGTTTCAGGCTCGCATACGCGACAATGCCAAGAAGATACTTGAGGTTTACCGGGCCACCAACGCGGCGCAGGGCAGGGGCGAAGCGGTAACCCCCGCCGCGCAATGGCTGCTCGATAACAACTACCTGGTCGAGGAAACGATTTTCCAGGTCAAGCGCGACCTGCCGGGCCGCTTTTATCGGCAATTGCCGACGCTGAAATTGTCGGACGGCACCAGCATCCCGCGCGCGCTGGCCATCGCCTGGGCTTACGTCGCCCATTCCGACAGCTCCGTTTCGGCCAATATGTTCAAGGCCATCGTCGAGGGCTTTCAATCGATCGAGCCGATGAAGATCGGCGAGATATGGGCGCTGCCCTCGCTGTTGCGCTTCGTTCTGGTGGAAAACCTTCGCCGGCTTGCGGTCCGGGTCAACCGCTCGCGCGACATGCGCCAGATCGCCAACGATGTGGCCGACCGGGTGCTTGCCTCGAAAGACGACGACGACAAGGCCATCCTCGACGCCTACCGCACCCATGCGCAGGACACCACCTTCGCCACCCAGCTGCTCTACCGGCTGCGCGACGGATCGCAGAATTCCGGCAAGGCCCTGGATTGGCTTGAGAGCGAGCTTGAGACATCAGGCTCGGACGCCGAGGAAATCATCATTGGCGAGCACCAGACCCTGTCGAGCGGCAACGTCACGACGGGCAACATCATCCGGGGCCTGCGCCTCATCAACGATGTCGACTGGACCTACTGGTTCGAGGATGTAAGCCGGGTCGATGCGCTGCTGCGCGAGCATACCGACTTCCATGCGCTCGATTTCGCATCGCGCGACCAGTACCGCCAATCCATCGAGGACCTGGCACGCCGCTCGGACCTTTCGGAATTCCGGGTGGCGGAAAAGGCGACGGAGCTTGCCGGCGCCGTGACGGCCCCAGGCGGGCAGGATTCGGATCAGGTCGAAGCCGATTTGCGGCTGCCCGACAAAACCGATGTCGGCTTCTTCCTGGTCGGCCCGCGCCGCCGGGAGCTTGAGCGCGCGATAGGCTATCGCGCGGGCATCGCGTTGCGGCTCAACCGGGCATACCGCATGACGGGATGGTTCGGCATCGTGCTGCCGGTGTTCGCGCTGACGGTGCTGTTGCTCGCCCTGACTGGTAACGCCCTGCAAACGCTGAATATTCTTCCCGATCCTGCCATCGTGCTGATGCTGGTTCTGTTCGCCGTGCCCGCCAGCGAAGGCGCGCTCGGTTTCTTCAATACGGTTGTATTGCTGTTCCTGAAGCCGACGCGGTTGGTCGGCTACGAATTCAAGGACGGTCTTCCGGCCAGCGCACGAACGATGGTGGTGGTGCCGTCGCTGATCGGCTCGCGCGACGATGTCGAGGAAAACATCCGCAACATCGAAGTCCATCACCTGGCCAACACATCGAGCGAACTCTATTTCGCCCTGCTGTCGGATTGGCCCGACAGTACAAGCGAAGTCGATGAGGCGGATATCGAGATTCTCGATTTCGCCAAGACGCAGGTCGCTCGCCTCAACCAGCGCTATCCAAGCGAGGGCGTGCCGCGCTTCCATCTTTTGCACCGGCACCGGCTCTATAACGAAGTCCAGGGTAGCTGGATGGGCTGGGAGCGCAAGCGCGGCAAGCTGCACGAGCTGAACCTTCTGCTGCGCGGCGACAGCGACACCACCTTCATGCCGCTCGATGCGCCGCTGCCGGAAAACGTCGTCCATGTGATGACGCTGGATGCCGATACCCGCACCACCCGCGATGCGATTTCGCGCCTGGTCGGCAAGCTTTCCCACCCGCTCAACCGCCCGCATTTCGATGCCGCGCGCCGCAAGATCACGGCCGGCTATGCGATCTTGCAGCCGCGCATCACTCCTTCGCTGACATCGGGCGACGAAGCCTCATTCTTCCAGCGCGTCTTTTCGGCGAGCCGCGGGCTGGACCCCTACGTGTTTGCGGTGTCCGACCTCTATCAGGACCTTTTCGGCGACGGCTCCTTCACCGGCAAGGGCCTGTACCACGTCGACGCATTCGAAGCCGCGCTCAAGGACCGCATCGAGGAAAACACCATCCTCAGCCACGATCTGCTCGAAGGCTCCCTGGCGCAATCGGCGCTGGTTACCGATGTTGAATTGGTCGAGGATTATCCGACCCGCTATTCGGTCGATGCTTCGCGCCAGCATCGCTGGGCGCGCGGCGACTGGCAGTTGCTGGGCTTCATCTTCTCTCCCCGTTCGGAAGTGCCAGCCCTTTCGCGCTGGAAGATGATCGACAATCTGCGCCGCTCGCTGACGCCCATTTTCTGGGTTATGGCCGCGATTGCCGGCTGGACGTTCCTGCCGTTCACGCAGGCCGCCCAGTGGCAGGCGCTGCTGATCCTCAGCCTGTTCATGGCGCCCACCTTCGACATCGTCAATTCGATCCTGCCCAAGACCCGCGACGCCACCGCGCGCGGGCATTTCTCGGCGTTGATGCATGACGTCGCCTTCGGCACCGCCATGGTTGCGCTGAAGATCGTCCTGATGGCCCATCACGCCTGGATGATGGGCGATGCGATCATCCGCACGATCTATCGGCTGTTCTTCAGCCGCAAATATCTGCTGGAATGGCGTACCGCCTCGCAGGCGCAAAAATCGGGCGGCAACGACCTCGCTTCCTATTACGCCATGATGCATGGCGGCGTCATCGTCGGCCTCATCGGCCTCGCTATTCCGGTGCTGGCCGATTCCACCGGCGCTTTCGTCGCCTTCTTCTTCGCCTTGTTCTGGATCGGCTCACCGGCCTTCGCCTGGGTCATCAGCCGCTCGGCCGAAACCGAGGACCGGCTTCGCATTTCGCCGCACGACATCCATGCCTTGCGCATCGTCGCGCGCCGTACCTGGCACTATTTCGAAACGTTCGTCACGGCCGACGAAAACCACCTGCCGCCCGATAATTTCCAGGAGACGCCGGCTCCCGTCATCGCCCACCGCACGTCACCGACCAATATCGGCGTCTATCTGCTTTCCGTCGTTTGCGCGCGCGACTTCGGCTGGATCAGCCTTTCCGATGCCGTCAACCGCATTGACGCGACGATGAAGACCATCGAAAGCATGCCGCGCAGCCGCGGTCACCTGTTCAACTGGTATGACACGCTGACACTGAAGCCGCTCTATCCGCTTTATATCTCGGCCGTCGACAGCGGCAATTTGGCCGGCCATCTCATTGCCGTGGCCGCCACCTGCGCCGAATGGGCCGAAGCGCCTTCGGTTCATTTGCAGGCCGATTTCGAAGGCATTCTCGATAACGTCGCCATTCTCGACGAGAGCCTGGACGAACTGCCGGATGACCGCCGCCAATTGCGCCCGCTGCGCCAGCGTCTGGCCGACAGGCTGGATGGCATGCGCCGTGCGGTCCAGACCATCAAGCAACAGCCTGAAATGGCCTCGATCCGCACCATCAACCTGGCGGTGCTGGCCGGCGAGATACGCAAGCTCGCCGCTGCCATCCACACCGAGGCGGCCTCGGCGCGCAGCGATGTCATCGTCGACTGGGCGGCCCGGCTTGAAGCAACCTGCGAAGCCCACGTCCTGGATTCGCACAGCGACGACGCGGCGATCGCCGCGCT
>DASYCS010000072.1:0-1573 GCA_036500025.1 Mesorhizobium sp.
TGCTTTCACTTCGGCGGAGAGGCGATGGACTTCGCGCTCGGCGGTTTCCAGCGGCTCGCGTGCTGTGGTTTCGGCAGCTTCGGCTTCGGTGCGGTCGTTTCGGGCTTGTACCGCCAGGGCGCGTGCACCTTCCGACGCGGCACGCGCTGCTTCGGTCTGGCTGTCGGCGGCAGCGACGTCGGGGGCCGCGTGTGCGCTTTCCATGGCGCGGTCGAGGCGTACGCGCGCATCGGCAAGCTGTGTCGCGCTGGTTTCGGTCAGACCGGCGGCAAGGTCGCGGCTGCGCTCATGGCTGGCCTTGTTGGCATTCCAATCCGAAAATTCGGAGGTAAGCTTTTCCAGAAGCCTTTCGGTTTCGGTCAGCTTTTCTTTGAGTTCGACCGATTGTTCTTCGGCCGCGGCAATGTCGGAAGTGGCACTGGTGGCGGCGAGTTCGAGCGTTTCGCGCTCGCCGGCCAGCGTCCCCAACGCGGCTGCGGCATCCTGGTCGAGGGTCTGCTCGCGCGTGATGTCGGCTTCGCCCTGCGCGATCAGTTGCCGGAAACGCTGCGCGGCCTCGCGCGCACGAGCTTCTTCCGCTTCGAGCTGTTCGCGCGCCACGATGAGGCGATGATGGGCGGCGGACTTCTCCGCTTCATCCTGACGGAGCGGCGGCAAAATGGATGCGGCGTCGCTCTGGAGGGTCGAAGCCTTTGCCGCAGCCTCGGTCGCATCCGCTACGACGGATGCCGCTTGCGCCAATTCTTCCGCCGCCTGAGTCGCGCGCGCCGATGCCTGGGCCCAGCGCAGGAAATGCGCCAGCGCTTCGGCCTTGCGGATATGGCCAGAGAGATTGCGGTAACGCGACGCCTGGCGCGCCTGACGTTTCAGACTGGCAAGCTGCGTTTCCACTTCCCGGATAACGTCTTCCAGGCGGGACAGGTTGGTCTCCGCCGCTTTCAGCCGAAGCTCGGCTTCGTGCCGGCGCTGATGCAGGCCGCCGATGCCGGCGGCTTCCTCCAGGATGGCGCGCCGCGCCAGCGGCTTCTGGCTGATGAGAAGGCCGATCTGGCCCTGGCGGACAAAAGCGGTCGAGCCTGCGCCCGAAGACGCATCGGCAAAGAATATCTGCACATCGCGCTGGCGCACATCGCGGCCATTGATGCGATAGACGCTGCCGGCTTCGCGCTCGATGCGGCGAGAGACTTCGATCGTCTCATACCCGGCATAGGGACCGCCGGCCTTGTGCTCGCTGTTGTCGACGAAAAGCGTGACTTCCGCGACATTGCGAGCCGGGCGGCCCGCGGTGCCGGAAAAAATCACGTCGTCCATTTCACTGCCGCGCACGGAGGAGGGCCTGGTCTCGCCCATCACCCAGCGCATGGCGTCGAACAGGTTGGATTTGCCGCAGCCATTCGGTCCGATCACCGCCGTGAGGCCGGACTCGATATACAGCTCCGTCGGTTCGACGAAGGATTTGAAACCGGAAAGTCTAAGCCGGGTGAACTTCAAGAAAAACGCGCCGCCTTACGCTTGTTGAATTGCGCCGGCCGCCAATCATTTTTTCTTGGCGAGCGCGGCGTCGAGGATTTTT
>DASYCS010000073.1:0-4432 GCA_036500025.1 Mesorhizobium sp.
TAGATAGGCGATGCCAAGCTTGCCGTTCAGTTCGGCGAACAGGTCGAGGATTTGGGCGCGAATGGAGACATCGAGCGCCGAGACGGGTTCGTCGGCGACGATCAGCTTCGGCCGGGTTATGATGGCGCGGGCAATCGACAGACGCTGGCGTTGCCCGCCGGAAAACTCATGCGCATATTTGTCCATGTCGGATGGCGCGAGGCCGACTTCGTGCAGCGCATGTTCCGCCATCTCGCGGCGCTCCGCCGGAGAAGGCCTGTTTTCAAGCACATGCAAGGGTTCTGCCACCAGCGTTCCGGCTTTCTGGCGCGGATCGAACGAACCATAGGGGTCTTGAAACACCACCTGCATGTTTCGGCGCGCCGGCTTCAGTTCCGTTTCGCTGCGATTGGTTATCTGCTCGCCGCAAAAGGAGATATTGCCGGCGGTCGGCCTGTCGAGCGCCAGGATCATGCGAGCCAGCGTGGATTTTCCGCAGCCGGAGCGCCCAACGAGGGCAACGGACTGCCCGGCTTGCATGGAGAACGAAATATCGTCAACGGCGCGAACCGAAGCAGCGCGCTTGAACAATGAAAGGCGGCGGCCGGGATAGTCGCGGGTAATTTTTTCGACGCTGAGCAGCGGCTTGCCGGAGGAAGCGGGCAGGGTGGGAGCGTGGCGGTTCGGCACATGCGTCGAAGCGCGCGCCAATTGCCGTGTATAGGGATGGACCTGCGCCGACAGAACACGCGCCGTCTCGCCCTCTTCCATTATTTCGCCCTGGCGCAGGATGGCGATGCGGTCGGCCATTTCGGTGACGACCGCGAGATCGTGCGAAATAAGCAGCAGGCCCATGCGGCTTTCCGCGACAAGTTCGCGCAACAGGTCGAGGATCTGGGCTTGCAGCACCACATCCAGCGCGGTCGTCGGCTCGTCGGCTATGAGCAGTCTCGGTTGCAGCGCGCAGGCGATGGCGATGGCAACGCGCTGGCGCTGGCCGCCCGACAGTTCGTGCGGGTAGCGCGACAGCGGGAATTTTGCCTCGGGCAATCCGACACGGTCAAGTATCGCGCGCGCCCGCGCCTCGGCGTTCGCCCTCGACACCTTGGCGTGCCAGCGGATACCTTCGGCCACCTGTTCACCGATGGTCTTGACCGGGTTCAGCGCCGTCATCGGCTCTTGAAACACCATGCCGATCCGGTTGCCGCGCAGCGTACACATGCGGTCTTCGCCGGCGTTCAAAATATCGATGCCGTCAAAACCGATCCGGCCTGTGGCATGTGCGGCATAGGGCAGAAGTTGCATGACCGTCAGCGCGGTCATCGACTTTCCCGAGCCGGATTCGCCGACCAGCCCGACCACCTCTCCCGCCGCCACGGTAAGGTCGATGCCCTTGAGTATGGGCGCGTCGCGGATCGACAGCGACAGGTTCTCGATTTCGAGCAGCGTTGCGGGCAGGGTCATCGCCGCCGCCTCGATTTCGGGTCCAGAATATCGGCAAGGCCGTCACCGAGCAGGTTCAGCCCCAGCACCGTCACGACAATGGCCATGCCCGGAAACACCGCCATCCACGGAGCGGCGACCATGCGCGTTTGCGCGTCGAACAGCATTCGGCCCCAGCTCGGCATCGGCGGTTGGGCGCCGAGGCCGACATAGGACAGGCCGGCCTCGGCCAGAATGCCAAGCGCGAACTGGATGGTGCCTTGAACCAGAAGCAGCGTGGCAAGGTTGGGCAGGACGTGTTCGAGCGTGATCTGCGTCTTGCTCTTGCCGGCAGCGCGAGCCGCCAGGATGAATTCGCGCGGCCAGATGGCAAGCCCGCCGGCGCGCGCCACACGCGCGAAAACCGGAATATTGAAAATACCGATGGCGATGATGGCATTGACCGCGCCCGGACCGAAGATGGCGGTAATCATGATTGCCGAAAGCAATGCGGGAAAGGCGAAGACGAGATCGTTCAGCCGCATCAGCGCTTCGTCCGGCAGGCCGCCACGCGCCGCCGCCCAAAGGCCGAGCGGAACGCCGATGCCCATGCCGATGCCGACCGCCACAAGGGCAACCGCGATGGAATTGCGCGCGCCGACCATGACCATCGACAGGATATCGCGGCCGAAATGGTCGGTGCCGAACCAATGGGCGGGCGAAGGCGCCTGCGTCTTGTCGGCGATGAGCAGCCTGGTCACGTCGTAAGGCGTCCACAGATAGGAAACGAGGGCAGCCGCAGCCACCAGCAGGGCGATGACGAAGCCGGCAAGGAATGAAGGGTTGGAAAAGGCCCTTGCCGCAAGGCTCTGTTCGATCTGCCTGTTTTGTCGTCCGCGTTCGGTCATTGTCGGCTTCTCAGGCGTGGGTCGACGATCGCGTAGGAGAGATCGACGAGAAGGTTCACAACGATGACGGTGGCGACGAGCAGCATGACGACGCTCTCGACCACGACCAGATCGCGCTGGGTTATCGCCTGAAACACCAGCCGTCCAAGGCCCGGTAGGTAAAATACGTTTTCGATGATGATGGTGCCGGCCAGCAGGTAGGCGAATTGCAGGCCCATGATGGTCACGACCGGGATCATCGCGTTGCGAAGGGCGTGACGCCACAACACGGCGCGGCGCGGCATGCCCTTGGCCTGGGCGGTGCGGATGTAATCCTCGTCCAGCACCTCTATCAGGGCGGAGCGGGCGACGCGCGACAGGATTGCAGCTTCCGGCAACGCCAGGGAAATGGCTGGTAGGATCAGTGCTTTCAAGGCCGGCCAGATGCCGGCGCCCCAGCCGGGAAAGCCGCCCGCCGGCACCAGCCGTAGCCAGACCGCGAATAGGTAGATCAGCATCAGCGCGAACCAGAAATTGGGAACGGCGACGCCCAGTTGCGCGGCACCCATGGAAAGCGTGTCGCCGGCATGGCCGCGCCGGCTGGCCGAATAGAGGCCGACCGGAAGCGCGATGAGGGTGGTCAGCACAAGCGAAATCAGCGCCAGCGGCAGCGAGACGGCGGCGCGTTCGGCTACCAGGTCGATAACGGGAACGGAATAGGTGTAGGAGTGGCCGAAATCCAGCGTCAGCATGCCGCCCACCCAGCGCAGGTAGCGGATGGCGACCGGAGCATTGAGGCCCATCTGGTCGCGCAGCAGGGCAAGCTGGTCGGCGCTGGCATTCATGCCCAGCATCAGCCGTGCCGGGTCGCCGGGAATGATTTCCAGCACCGCGAAGACCACCATCGACGCGAAGATGAGCGTTGCAAGTGAGATGGCCAGACGCTTGAGAAAATAACCGGTCATGGCAACCGCAGGAAAACCGCCGAAGCCAGCGCCCGGCGATCGATCCCGCCCGTTACGGCGATGGGAAATCCAGGAAGGCTCAAGGCCACAACGCTCCCGGCTCGGTCAATCCTGCCACTTTACCTTGGTAAGGTCGGTGGACTGGATAGGATCGTTCACCCACATGCCCTGCAATTTGGCGTCCCATACACCGATCTTAGGCAGTTCGAACAGAAAGCCGACCACGGCGTCGTCGGCCAGGATTTTCTGGGCCTGTCCGAGCAACGCGTTGCGGTTGGTTTCGTCGGAAGTGAGGTTCAACTCCGCAATCACCTTGTCGAAGGCCGGATTGTCGTAATTGAAATAATAGTCCTTGCGCGAATAAATATCGATGTCGTTCGGCTCGGTATGCGAAACGATGGTCAGGTCGTAATCCTTCCTGGTGAAGACCTGATCCAGCCACTGCGCCCATTCGACCGGAACGATTTCCAGATTTATCCCGACGTCGCGCAGTTGCGAAGCGATGATCTCGCCGCCAAGGCGCGCATAATCGACCGGGGGCAGCTTCAGCGTCGCCTTGATGCCGCCCTCGAAACCGGCTTCCTTCAACAATTCCCGGGCCTTGGCGGGGTCGTGCGGATATTCGCCGGTCAGGTCGACATAGGCCTTGTTGGACGGAGACATGTGCGAGCCGATGGGCGCGCCGATGCCGCCTGACGCGCCGTCGATGATCGCCTGGCGGTCGAGCGCATAGGAAATTGCCTGCCTGACCTTGAGATTGTCGAAGGGCGGCTTCTTGTTGTTGATGGCGAGGATCGTTTCGCCCTCGGTCGAGCCGATCGCGACTTTCAGGGCGGGATTGTCCTTCACCTGGCCAACCGCGTCGGCCGGGAAGAACGGGAACGCCTGCACATCGCCGGAAAGCAGCGCCGGCACGGCGGCGGCGGCATCGGGGATGATGCGGAACTCGGCCTTGTCCAGGAATGCCGGGCTGCCCCAGTAGTGGTCGGCTTTGACCAGCGTGATCGATGAACCCTTGGCCCAGTTCTGGAACTTGAACGGACCGGTGCCGATGGGTTTTTCCTTGTTGGTGGCGGCCGATTCCGGCGCAACCATCACCGCATCGCCCCAACCCATATTGTAAAGGAAGGAGCCTTGCGGCTGCTTCAGCGTGATCTTCACCGTGGCCGGATCGACCAC
>DASYCS010000074.1:0-9289 GCA_036500025.1 Mesorhizobium sp.
CAGCCGGGTCTGTCCGTCCGAGAAGGGTACGGCGGCCAAGCTGGTCTGTCCCTATCACCAGTGGACCTACGAGTTGGACGGGCGGCTATTGTTTGCGCGCCAGATGGCGGAAGGCTTCGACAAGGCCGATTTCGGGCTGAAACCCATCGCCTGCGAGAGCGTCGGCGGCTATCTCTTCATTTGCCTCGCCGACAGGCCGGCCGATTTCGCGCTGGTGCGCGCCATGATCGAACCCTACCTTGCGCCGCATCGGCTGACCGAGGCGAAGGTCGCGTTCGAAAGCACCATTATCGAAAAAGGCAACTGGAAGCTGGTCTGGGAAAACAACCGCGAGTGCTACCATTGCGCGGCCAACCACCCGGAATTGTGCAAGACCTTTCCGGAAGCGCCGACCGTCACCGGCGTGCAGGGCGCCAACAGCGATCCGGAAATGCTGGCGCATTGGACCAAGTGCGAGGCGGCGGGCCTGCCCAGCGCTTTCCGCATCGATCCCGATGGCCAGTATCGGGCGACGCGCGCGCCGCTTTTGCGCGATGCGGTCAGCTACACCATGACCGGCAAGCGTGCGGTGAAGAAAAACCTTTCCGACACCGTGACGACTGAGGGCATCGGCTCGCTGCTGCTCTACCACTATCCGACGACCTGGAACCATATTCTCGGTGACCATGCCGTGACCTTCCGCGTGCTGCCGATCAGCGCCACCGAAACGGCGGTCACCACCAAATGGCTGGTGCACAAGGACGCGGTCGAGGGTGTGGACTACGATCTTGCCGAACTCACCCATGTGTGGACGGAGACCAACGACCAGGACCGCCGCATCGTCGAGGAAAACGCCTTCGGCACCCTGTCGCCGGCCTATGAGCCAGGACCTTATTCGGAAATGCACGAGGGCGGGGTCATCCAGTTCGTCAACTGGTACGCCGATTTCATCGGGCCTCGCCTGGCGCAGGGTGGAAAGCCCGCGCTGAAGAACGTCGCGTAGAGGGCGCGGCGATGAACGCGGCAGTCAGCCTCTACAAGCATCTCGACGAGATGGTGCCCTGGAATGACCGGCTTCAGGTTCTGGAAGTGGTGGGCGTCTTCGACGAGGCTCCGGATGTGAAGACGTTCACCTTCCGCTCCGACAACCAGACGTGGTTCCGCTACAAGCCAGGCCAGTTCGTGACGCTGGAACTGCCTGTCGAAGGCGGCCCCGTCATGCGCACCTATACGCTGTCGTCCTCGCCGTCGCGGCCATTCTCCATCGCGGTCACCGTCAAGGCGCAGGCAGGCAGCATCGGCACGCGCTGGATGTTCGATCACCTGAAGCCTGGCGAGCGGATAAAGGCTTACGGTCCGACCGGCGAGTTCTCGCTGCACAACCATCCGTCAGCCAAATATCTGTTCATTTCGGCAGGGTCCGGCGTCACCCCGATGATGTCGATGCTGCGCTGGCTGAACGACTTCACGCCGCAGACGGACGTGTCCTTCGTCAACTGCGCGCGCCGGCCCGAAGAGATCATCTTCCGCAAGGAGCTTGAGCTGCTTGGCACCCGCATGCCCGGCCTTTCCCTCGGCTTCCTCATCGAGGAGCGGTCGAGCCGTGAAAGCTGGTTCGGCCATATGGGCCGCATTGACGCGGTGCGGCTGCCGATGCTGTCGCCGGATTTCCGCGAGCGCGAAGTGTTCTGCTGCGGGCCGGAGCCGTTCATGCGCGCGGTGAGCCAGATGCTGGAAAGCTCGGGCTTCGACATGGCGCACTACCATCAGGAGAGCTTTGCCGCGCCCCTGGTCGAGCCGGTCGCGACGCCATTTGCCGACAGTTTGCTGGCGGTGCCGTGCGAACCCGCGCAGGCGGCGCTGCCGATCCGCTTCTCGCTCTCGGACATCGATGCCGAATGCGTTTCCGGCCAGACCGTGTTGCAAACGGCGCGCGCTTCGGGCGTGCGCATCCCGGCTGCGTGCGAATTCGGCCTGTGCGGCACCTGCAAGGTCAGGAAAATCTCGGGCGAGGTCGAGATGAGTCATAATGGCGGCATCCTCGACCACGAGATCGCCGATGGGTTCATTCTGAGCTGCTGTTCCAAACCGCTATCGCAACTCGAAATCGAGGCATGACGATGAACGATGAGAATGACGTAGTCGCTGCCGCCCGCCAGATTGCACCGGCAACGATGGCGAAAGTCTCGCCGCTGCCGCCGCCCGAGGAAGTGTTCATCGACTGGCTGATGGCGCTGCCGCACCATGCCTGCATCGAGGCTGCCGCGCGGCGCGAAATTGCGCGAATCGACCGGCGCAACCTGTTGCATGCAGATGTTCAAAGGCTGCGCGTAATGCTGCTTGCGGTCGCGGGCGCCATCCAGTGGCGGCGGCCATTGGCCAGCCTCTGAAGCCCGGCGGACGCCGGGCTAGAGGGGCAGGGCGCCGTGCTGGCGGTAGATGGGCGAGGTCAAAAGCCCGTCATACCAGGCGCGCAGCGCCGGAAGGTCCGGCCTTTCGATATCGAAGGCGAACCAGCGATGAACATGGACGGCAAGGACGATGTCGGCCAGCGTGAAATTTTCGCCTGCCACAAACGCATGGCGCGACAGTTCATCGTTCAGCTGCGACCAGGCGAGGCCGGCGTCGGCCACAGCTGCTTCGATTTCGGCCATGTTGCGCTCGGCCGGCGGCGTGCGGACAAGGCCCCTGAGCAGAACACGCATCGGCGCGTCGATGGTGGTCTGCTGCCAATCCATCCAGCGGTCGACATTGGCGCGCCGGCGCGGGTCGGCAGGCCAGTATGTTTCGCCGCCGGGGCAGGTAGAGGCAAGGTAGCGCAGGATAGGGTTGCTTTCCCACAGCACGAAGCCGTCATCCTGTTGCAGCGTCGGTATCTTGCCATTGGGGTTCATGGTGCGGTAGTCCGCACTATCGGTAACGCCGAAGGACCTGCCGGCATCGATGCGCTCGTAAGGTTGGCGGAGCAATTCCAGCAGCCACACGATCTTCATGACGTTGACGGAACTGGCACGGCCCCATACGCGCTGCATGCTTTATCTCCGAAAGCCGTGGCGGCGACGGGTTGTCCCTGCCGCCGCCTTCGCGCCCTTATGCTGCGCTGTCGTTGTCGGCGCAATAGGGCTTTGGCTCGATGCCGTTGAAGAAATTCCAGAAGCTTTCATAGACCAGATCGGGGCGGTGTTCGGCGGGGTAATGGCCGGTCGGGATCGCCCAGCCCCTGAGGTCGGGCGCCCATGGCGTCCACGCCTCGATCGGCTTCAAGTGGCGGCCGACATGGCTGTTCGAACCCCACAGCACCAGAACGGGGCACTGGATCTTCTTCTTGCCAAAATCGGCGGTGTCGAGCGCCAGATCGAGCGTTACGGTGGCGCGGTAATCCTCGCAGACGGCGTGAATCTGCTCGGGCGTGGTGCAGCGCGCATATTCCTTGAACGCCTCGGGCGTGAATATTTGCAGGCCGACGCCCTTCTTGTTGAGCTTGTACTGGATGTAATAATCTAGATCGGCGCAGATCAGCTTTTCAGGGAAGGGCGCTTTCTGCGCCATGAAGAACCAGTGGTAGCTCTCCAGCCCCCAGCCCAGCGTGACGTTGGTCAGCAAATGGTGGGTGGGGATGATATCCAGCGCGCAGAAATGGGTGATCCTGTCCGGCTGGTCGAGCGCCATGCGAAAGCCGCAGCGCGCGCCGCGATCGTGGCCGGCAAGGGCGAACTTCTCAAAGCCAAGCTCGCTCATCACGTCGAAGCCGTCTTCGCCCATGGCGCGGAAGCTGTAGGCGGCATGGTCGGGGCCGCCATCGGGCTTGGAACTGTCGCCATAGCCGCGCAAATCGATGGCCACCACGGTGAACGATTTCGCCAGGGTAGGCGCAACCTGATGCCAGCCGACATGGGTGAGCGGGTTGCCGTGCAGCAGGAGCAGGGGCGGGCCGCTGCCGGCGACGGCGACGTTGATTTCGGCGCCCCGCGTCTTGATGCGGCGGTAGGCGAAGCCTTCCATCAGGCTTTTATGGTCGGTTTCCAGCGGCGGCATTTGCGCGGCCGTGGCTGCGTGCGACGAACTGGTCTGGCTGGTCATGATGCGTCTCCAAAAAGCTGGCGCAACCTCGCCTCAAAATTGAATACTGTCAACAATTTTCAGTTGACTTTTTTATCCCATGGCGCGACACCCACGGCACCGAACAGGAAATGCGGACGGTGGCGCTGCCGCCCGGCACAGAACAAAGGTGACAGTTCATGGCCAAACCGGAAAACTCCACGGGCGGCAATCTCTCGTCCTTGCCGCGCATGGCGCTGCTCCTGGGCGACATGACCGGCATCGGGCCGGAGCTTGTGGCGCGTGTCGTGGCGGATAAAAGGCTGGCCGATGTGGCGCGCATCGTCGTTCTGGGTGACCGGCGCGTGCTGGAGATGGGCGCGCGCGACGCCGGCGTATCGCTTTCCATCAAGACCGTGAAGGATGCCGACGCCGTCGATTGGGACGCGCCCGAGGTGCCGTTGATCGATCTCGGCAATATCGACCCGGCCACCTTGCCGCGAGCCGAGGTTTCGCCCCATTCCGGCAAGCTGACCGGCGACACGCTGGCGGAAGCGGTGAAGCTCGCGGTCAAAGGCGATTTCGACGCCATCACCTTCGCTCCCCTGAACAAGGCGGCGCTGCACGCCGGCGGCTGGAAATTCCCAGACGAGCACAAGATGTTTGCGCATCTGCTTGAACATAAAGGTTATTTTTCCGAGATGAACGTGCTCGACGGCCAATGGATGTCGCGCGTCACTTCGCATGTGTCGTTGCGCACCGCGCTTGACCAGATCACGCATGAGAGCATCATCGAGGCGATCCAGCTGGTCGACCGTACCATGCGGCGTGCCGGCATCGACAAGCCGCGCATCGCGGTGGCCGCGCTCAACCCGCATGCCGGCGAAAACGGCCTATTCGGGCGCGAGGAGATCGACCTGATCGCCCCGGCGGTGAAGGCGGCGGCGGCCACCGGCATCGACTGCAAGGGGCCGTTTCCTTCCGATACGGTCTATATCAAGGCGTTCGCGGGCGAATATGACAGCGTCGTGGCGATGTATCACGACCAGGGCCAGATCGCGACCAAGCTGCGCGGCTTCAACCGTGGCGTGACGGTCACCGCCGGGCTCGATACCGTCTTCACCACGCCGGCGCACGGCACCGCTTTCGACATCGTCGGCAAGGGCGTCGCTTCGACCGGCGCGCTGGAAACCGCCGTTCGTCTGGCGGCCCAGCTTGCCAGCCGCAAGGCGGCAGCCAGCGCCGCAGCGTGAGCGCAATCGCTTCGAGCCAAGGAGAACCACCGCATGCCGCAATCCAACAGTTTTCGCATTGCCGTCATTCCGGGCGACGGCATCGGCAAGGAAGTGATGCCGGAAGGCGTGCGCGTGCTGGAAAAAGTGGCGGCGCGCTTCGGCATCGGGCTGTCGCTGGACTGGTTCGACTTCGCCTCCTACGACTACTACGCCAAGCACGGCAAGATGATGCCGGACGACTGGAAGGAAAAGATCGGCTCGCATGACGCCATCTTCTTCGGCGCCGTCGGCTGGCCGGCAGGCATTCCCGACCACGTATCGCTGTGGGGATCGCTTTTGCAGTTCCGGCGCGAGTTCGACCAGTATGTGAACCTCAGGCCGGTGCGGCTGATGCCAGGCGTGCCAAGCCCGCTCGTCGGCAGGAAGCCCGGCGACATCGACTTCTGGGTCGTGCGCGAAAACACCGAGGGCGAATATTCCTCCATCGGCGGCAGGATGTTCCCCGGCACCGAGCGCGAGATAGTGATGCAGGAAACGGTTATGACGCGCATCGGCGTCGACCGGGTGCTGAAATTCGCCTTCGAGCTGGCCAATAAAAGCAAGCGCAAGCACCTGACCTCGGCCACCAAGTCGAACGGCATTTCCATCAGCATGCCCTATTGGGACGAGCGGGTGGAAGAAATGGCCAAGGCCTATCCCGATGTGCGCTGGGACAAGTACCACATCGATATATTGACGGCGCAGTTCGTGCTGCATCCCGACTGGTTCGACGTGGTGGTGGCGTCCAACCTGTTCGGCGATATTCTGTCCGACCTTGGGCCGGCCTGCACGGGTACGATCGGCATTGCGCCGAGCGCCAACATCAACCCGGATCGCAAGTTTCCCTCGCTGTTCGAGCCGGTGCATGGCTCGGCGCCCGATATCGCCGGCAAGGGCATCGCCAATCCGATCGGCCAGATCTGGTCGGCAGCGATGATGCTGGAACATCTTGGCCAGCCGGAAGCCGCGGCGGCAATCGTTTCGGCCATCGAAACCGTGCTCGCCCAGCCATCGCTGCGCACCGGCGACCTTGGCGGGCGCGCCAGCACGGTCGAATGCGGCAAGGCCATCGCCGACGCGCTTTGAGAATTGTCCCTGCCAAAACGCCGCCGCCTTATCAAAAGGCGGCGGCGTTTTTCATGGATGGCCGATGGTATCAGCGCGTGTTTTCAGTGCGCCGGCGTGGCGGCGGTGGCGATGGCGGCAACGTCGCCCAGCTTTTCGATATCCCAGCACATATCGCGCAGCCGCGTTGCGGCCCCAGCGCCGAGAACCGGGTCGGCAAGTCCGCTGAACTTGGCGTCCAGGTCGGCATTGGTCATCGGGCGGGCCAGGCTGCCGATTGCATGTTCGACATGCTTGCGCAGCACCTTGCCATCCTTCAGCGTGACGGCGATGCGGCACTCATCCTCGGCGATGTTGTCGGCGGCGACGGCGTTGACCTTGTCGCGCAGCGCCATCACTTCGGCATTGCGAACGCGCGCGTCGCTATATTCTTCCTCGCCGGCCTTGCCGTCGATGATGGCGACCGCCGCGGAATGGTAGACGCTGAACTTGCCTTCGAGGCCGGTTTGCGGGGTCTTCTTGCCGGTTAGTTCCAGCACCAGCGGGTCGACTTCGAGGTCGATGCGCTCGATCTGCGCGGCGGTCAGGCCGTGTTCGTTGCGCAGCTGCGCGCAGCCATCGATGATCGGATGGATGACGATGCCGCAGGCGAACGGCTTGTAGGTGTTGAGCGCGATCTCGAAGCTGTCGCCAAGGCCCTTGGTGATCTCGTCGAAATTACGCTGCGTGGACATGACATGCGCGAAGCCACGCGGCGCTTCCAGCACGCGGTTGGACGAGGTGAAGTCGCGCTTGGCCAGTACGGCCGAAAGCAGGCCGTTCTGGGCGGCACGTCCAGGATGGAAGCTCTTGCACATGGTGCCGAACATTTCGCGGAAACCGGATGATTGCGTGCCGGCGATGCCGAGCGCCCAGATCATCTGCTGTTCGGTAAGGCCGAGCAGCTTGCCGGCTGCGGCTGCTGCTCCGAACACGCCGGCCGTTCCGGTGATGTGCCAGCCGATATCGTAATGTTCGGGGTAGACCGCATTGCCGATGCGGCATTCCACCTCGACGCCGAGGATGAAGGCATGGAGGAAATCGCGGCCGCTGACCGGCTGGATCTGCGCGAGGCTGAGGATAGCGGAGGCAATAGGCCCGGCGGGATGGATGATTGTCTTCAGATGGGTGTCGTCGAAATCGAAAACATGGCTGGCAATGCCATTGAGCAGCGCCGCGTTGAGCCCGTCCAGTCTTTCGGTGCGGCCGAGCACGGCGGCCTGGCCCTGTCCGGCAAAAGGCGAAAGCGCGGCCAGAGCAATGTCGACGGTTTCATGCTGCGAGCCGCCGACGGCGCAGCCCGCCCAGTTCAGAAACGAGCGAACCGCTTCTTGCCGGACATTGGCCGGCACGCTCGCCGCCTGCGCGGAAACGACATAACGGGCCAGTATGGCGGTGACGTCCATGAGGGTTCTCCTTGAATAGGGTGCCGGAAATCTGGCGTTGGGAATCTGGCGCCGGCGGCGGTTGGGTCAACCGCCGGATGGCATTGAATATGAGGGTTGACGTGAGAGGTCACGCCATGAAGGCGCCGCCGTTGAGGTGGATGGTCTGGCCGGTGATATAGCGCGCCGCCGGCCCGCACAGGTAGCGGACGAACGACGCCACTTCCTGCGGAGCGCCAAGGCGGCCGACCGGCGGCAGTTTCGCGTGGTGGGCAGGCTCGCCCCCGGTGCGCACGGTATCGATCATGCCGGGCGATACGCAGTTGACCGTGATGCCGTCTTCGGCGAGGTCGTGGGCAAGCGCGCGGGTCAAACCCGAAAGGCCCGCCTTGGCGGCAATGACGTGAGCGCGGCGGGCGGCGCCTATATGCGCCGATAGTCCACCGATGTTGACGATGGCGGCCTGGTCGGACTTGCGCAGATGCGCGAGCGCCGCATGCGTGGTGAGATAGGCGCCATCGAGGATGGTCGACAGCACTTCGCGCCATTCGGCGTAACCGAGATTTTCGAAGGAGGTCTCGCGCCGGACGGCGGCGCTGTTGACGAGAATGTCGAGGCGGCCGAAATGGGCGGCGGCCTCGTCGATCAGCTTGCCTGCGCCGACGGGGTCGGAGACATCGGCCAAGATGACCTTTGCCCGGCCGCCGGCAGCCACGATCTCGTCGGCGACGGCTTCGGCCTCGGCCTTTGAACTTCTGGCATTGACGATCACCGCAGCGCCTGCATTGGCGAATTCCAGCGCCATGATGCGGCCGATATTGCGGACGGCGCCCGTCACCAGGGCGACGCGACCGTCGAGTTCGCGGGTGGCGCTCATTTTGTTCTCCCGAAGATTTGCCGACATCCCATGGCCATCAGGAGGGTTGCCCCGACCCGACGAGCCTTTCAGGTGCGGGATCGGCGTCCGGCACCGTGGCTTTGTCATGCGGCAGGACCATGCGGTTCTTGCCGCTTTCTACATGCAGGAACGCCATTTCCATCGCGCCGTTGGCATCGCCGGTTTTCAGGGCGGTGACGATGCGGCGATGCTCGATATTGGATACGGCAAGGCCGCCACCCTGGAGCAGGGCGCGCTCCCGGTACATGTGCAGTTCCTTGATGATCTCGGAATAGGCCTTATGCAGGCGGCTATTGCCGGTGAAGCGCAGGATGGAATCGTGGAATTCCAGATTGAGCGGGTAATAGTCGTCAAGGGAATGGGTGGAGACCGCCGTTTCCATGCTGCCTAGCAAACCTTCGAGATAGGCGATCTGCCCGGCGGTTGCGGTTTTCGCCAGCAGCCGGGTGGCCGCGGCGAACAGGCCGGCACGCAGATCGTAGAGTTCGGCGGCCTCGGCCTCGTCTATGCGGCGCATGAACACGCCTCGATTGGGGATCAGTTCAAGCAGCCCCTTTTCGGCAAGCGCGCGGCAAACCTCGCGCACCGGCCCGCGGCTGACGGAAAAGCGG
>DASYCS010000075.1:0-3328 GCA_036500025.1 Mesorhizobium sp.
GGCGGTCCATTGTCAACTCGAACCGATGGGGGAACCGATGATGTCCAGCTACACCAATCCACCCCTTGCTTGGCTGATGTGTCAGCCGGCGGTTCCGGTCCGACGCTTTTTCTGAATTTTCAAGCACGCTCGCACTGGTCCCGCCGAAACGCCGTTGCGGTATTCGAAGGACATTTGCGATGTTTCCCGCCTGCCGAAAAGATTGAATCCGGTCGAATAGCTGCCCTTTCGCTATTTCCTGCGGTTCGTTTCAGGCGCCCGATTTCGATGGAAGAGTAAGAGACGATGTTTAGCTGGTTTGAAAAAAGGCTTGACCCTTTCCCCGCCACCGAACCGGTGGAGCCGCCGAAGACGCTGATCGCCTTTTGCGTGCATTATACGCGCGGTACATGGCCCTACATCGCCGCCACCGCCTCGCTGATCACGGCAATCGCCCTGGCGGAAGTCTGGATGTTCGGGTTTCTCGGCCACATCGTCGACTGGCTGTCGGCGCAGAACCGCGAGACCTTCCTGCAAACGGAAGGCTGGAAGCTGGCCGCCATGGCATTCGTGGTCGTCGTGGTGCTGCCGGCGATGGCGCTGTTGCAGTCGCTGGTCCACGACCAGACGTTGATGGGCAACTATCCGATGCGCATCCGTTGGGACGTGCACCGCTACCTGCTCAAGCAGTCGATGAGCTTCTACCAGGACGAGTTTGCCGGACGCATCGCCACCAAGCTGATGCAGACGGCGCTGTCGGTGCGCGAATGCGTCGTCAAGGTGATCGACGTCCTGAATTATGTGATCGTCTATTTCCTCGGCATGCTGTTCATCGTCGGGTCTTCCGACTGGCGGCTGGCGATGCCGCTCCTGGGGTGGCTGGCCTGCTATGCCCTGCTGCTGCGCCATTTCATCCCCAAATTGGGCAAAGTGTCGGCCGAGCAAGCCGATGCGCGCTCGCTGATGACGGGGCGCATCGTCGATTCCTACGCCAATATCCAGACGGTAAAGCTGTTTTCGCATGCCAGGCGCGAGGCGACCTATGCGCGCGAAAGCATGGCGATCTTCATGGACACCGTCTATCGGTCGATGCGGCTCGTCACCAGCCTCTACGGCATGCTGTATCTTATCAATTCGCTGCTGCTGTTTGCCGTCTCGGCGCTGTCGATCTGGCTGTGGTTGGGCG
Source organism: Mesorhizobium sp. (assembly GCA_036500025.1). Classification (GTDB taxonomy): domain Bacteria; phylum Pseudomonadota; class Alphaproteobacteria; order Rhizobiales; family Rhizobiaceae; genus Mesorhizobium. Next base: position 1,166 of record DASYCS010000075.1, read on the forward strand.
ATTCGGTGTCGATCGGCGCGGTTGCCGTCGTCATCGGCCTGGTGTTGCGGCTGTGGGGCATGTCGCAATGGATCATGTGGGAAATGTCGGCGCTGTTCGAGAATGTCGGAACGGTGCAGGACGGCATCGGCTCGATCTCGCTGCCGCGCCTTGTCGAGGACAGGCCGGAGGCGAAGGATATTGTCGTTGAGCGCGGCGACATTCGTTTCGAGGAAATCGGCTTCCATTACGGCAAGGGCAAGGGCGTCATCGACAAGCTGTCGCTGACGATCCGGCCCGGCGAAAAGGTGGGCATTGTCGGGCGCTCCGGCGCCGGCAAGTCGACGCTGGTCAATTTGCTGTTGCGTTTCTACGATCTGGAAAGCGGCCGCATCGTCATCGACGGGCAGGACATTGCCGCCGCCCGGCAGGATTCGCTGCGCGCCAATATCGGCATGGTCACGCAGGATACATCGCTGCTGCACCGCTCGGTGCGCGATAATATTCTCTACGGCCGTCCCGATGCTGGCGAGGCGATGATGCTGGAAGCGGCAAGGCGGGCCGAAGCGCTGGACTTCATCGCAACGCTTGCCGACGCCAAGGGCCGCACCGGTTTTGACGCGCATGTCGGCGAGCGCGGGGTCAAATTGTCGGGAGGTCAGCGGCAACGCATCGCCATTGCCCGCGTTATGCTGAAAGATGCGCCGATCCTTATTCTGGACGAGGCGACCTCGGCGCTCGATTCGGAAGTCGAGGCGGCCATTCAGGAGAACCTCTACAGGCTGATGAAAGGCAAAACCGTCATCGCCATCGCGCACCGGCTTTCGACGATCGCGGCGATGGACCGGCTGGTCGTCATGGACAAGGGCCGGATCATCGAGGAAGGTTCGCACGACGAACTGGTTGCGACAGGCGGGCTATACGCGCAGCTCTGGCAACGCCAGTCGGGCGGGTTCCTGCCTGACGACGCCCTATCGGAAGGTGCGGCATATGCCGCCGCAAAGGACGAAGCCGCCGAATGATGAATGCCGTTTATCGCTGGTTCGAATCCTGGGTCTATCCGTTCAGGGAGCCTGCGAGCCTCAAACCACCGGCCAGTGTCGGCGGTTTTCTCTGGCATTATGTCGGCCAGGCCAAATTCGCCTTCTTTGCCATGCTTGTCATCGGTGGCATCGCGCCGCTGGTGGAAGCGGGGCTGTTTTATTTCGTCGGCCGGGTGGTCGATATTCTCGACCAGCTCTCCGGCCCGCGCAGCTGGCAGGCGCTGTGGAATGCCGCCGGCCCCGAACTGCTGTTCATGATCGGCGTGGTGCTGGTGGTGCGAACCATCGTCGTCGGCCTGTCGGCGCTGGTGAACGAGCAGACGATCACGCCCGGCTTTTATAACCTTGTGCGCTGGCAGGCGCATCGCCACGTTTCGCGCCAGTCCTATGCTTTCTTCCAGAACGATTTCGCCGGCCGCATCGCCACCAAGGTGTGGCAGGCGGGGCAGGCGACGGGCGACCTGATGGAAAGCTTCATCGAGGTCGTCTGGTTCATGCTGGTCTATACGGTGACGACGCTGGCGCTGGTCGCCGGACTGGATTGGCGGCTGGCGGCGCTGGTGGTGGTGTGGATCGTCGCCTTCGGCCTGCTGGCCAAGCTCTATCTGCCGGCCATCCGCCGCCATGCCGAGGCAACCGCCGAGGCGGGGTCGATGATAAATGGCCGCATCGTCGATTCCTATTCCAACGTGCAGACACTGAAACTGTTTTCAGCCGATGGCGACGACCGCTATATCCGCAGCGGCTTCGATGTCTATCTCGACGCGCTGCGCCCCTTTACGCGGCGGCTGACCGGCGTGCGGATGGCGCTGACGGCGCTGTCCGGCATCATGATCACGGCCATCGCTTGCTTCTCGGTCTATTTGTGGGTCGAAGGCCTGATTACTGTCGGAGCTGTCGCCTTTACGCTCAGCCTCGTGCTGCGGCTCAACATGCTGCTTGGGCGGCTGATGATGCAGTTCAACGGCATATTGCGAAATCTCGGCGTGCTGGAAAACTCCAAGGCGCTGATCTCGCAGCCGCTCGGCCTGACCGACGCGCCGGACGCCACGGAACTGGTGGTCGCCAAGGGCCGCATCGAGGTGAAAAACGTCGAGTTCCATTACGGCAAGGGATTTGGCGTGCTGAACGGCATCGACCT
>DASYCS010000076.1:0-19096 GCA_036500025.1 Mesorhizobium sp.
TCGTTTTCCGGGTCGATGACGTAGGAAATCTTGGATGCCAGCTCCAGTATTTTCGGGTCCCTGGCTTTCTCGTCGGTAAACTGCTCCAGACCGGCGTCGCCGTCGAAGAAACCGACCGCCATGCAGAACGGCATGCTGAACTTGGCGGCATAGCCGGAAGGCGGCAAGTGCTTGGCGGCCAATGGCTCCCATAGCCGGTTGACCAGGCCTTCGCCGGTTTCACATACGATCGAGACGATGTCGCTGGCCTGCACGCCTTGTGCAGCCAGCCGGATCGTGCAGTCGATGAAGGGATGGATCATGGTGCCGCATGCGTAGGGCTTGAAGGCGATGTCCTCCATTTGCCACACGCTGCCCAGCCCTTCCAGCAATGGCGTGTAGTTCTCCTGCGCGCCATGGCTGAAAACACGGAAAACATTGCGGTTGCCTTCGAACACGGTTCGCGGGCCGACAAAGCCGGCACGGCCAAGCGTCGCCGCCCTGTAGCCCGAATGCGCCGCCCAGCCGGGATGCAGGCGCTTGGTCCAGGCGCCCTCGGTCAGGAATTCGCCGATGCCGGATGCGAAGCTGCCGGCAATGCCGAGCGCCAGCGTCAACTGGCGCGCATCAAGCCCAAGCGCCACGCCGGCGCCCACGGTCGCGCCAAAGGTGCCGATGATGCCGACCGGGTGAAACCCGGCGGTATGCATCGCGCCGGGCACGACGCGGTTCAGCCGGCAAACGGCCTCCAGGCCGGCGATCATCCCCAAAAGGGCATCATTGCCGCTGCGCCCATGACGCTCGCAGGCCGCCAGCACCGCCGGCAGAACCATCGCGCCGACACGGATCGGCGCGCCTTCCAGCGTGTCGTCGAAATCCTCGCCATGCGTCGCGGTGCCGTTGATCAGGGCAGCGCCGGCCGCGTCGAAGCCGCGGCGATGGCCAATGGCGGTGCAGGAACCTTCGCCGTCCCAGCCTTCGACGATGCTGGCTATGTAATCGGCTTTCCTGGCCGCCACGCAAAGGCCCGTCATGTCGATCAGATCGTTGACGGCGATTTCCTTGGCCTTGGGAGAAATCCGCTCCAGCTTCAGCCCGGCGAAGATTTCGGCCATGCGCTCGGCGTAGGTGGGGTATTCGATTGGCGCGCGCGCCACAGTGTCCTTATGGGCGCTCATGACTGCGCCTCCCGGCCGGCGTCATCCGTTTCCAGGCTGCCTACCAGCCCGAAGATGTGGCGCTTGCGAATGCCGCGCCGCACCAGTTCGATTTCCAGCGCCTGATGGTCGTCGACATCGAGGTTCACCTTGTTGCCAAGCGTGCTGACATACCATTCCTGGGCGGCGGCATCCTTGGCCTGGAAAATAAGGTCCTTCAGGTCGAAGCGCGCCGCCATGGCCAGCACGATATCCCAGCGGCTGCTTTCCACATCCTCGCTGATGCCGTCGGCCTGAACGAGAACCTTCCACGCTCCGGCCTTCTGATAGTCCTCGATCTGGCGGAACACGTAGCCTTGGCTGCTCGTCCAGTCGCCATGGCTTTTCTGGCCGACTTCGGCCACCACTTTCAAACCTGCATCGCCGGCCATTGAAATCAACCGGCACTTGTCTTCAAGCGCCATCGCGACTTGCGCGCTGGACACTTCCACCGCATCCGCGCCAAAATCCTTGACCGCCTCATAGAAGCGACGCGAAACGCCCTGCATGAAGGCCGCTTCGGTGGCGTCTCCGGCAAGGAACACACCGATGTCGTTCTGCTTGAGCATGGCTATTTTCCGCCTGAGCAGGTCCGGGCGAAGAAGGCGCCAGGCGCCGATTCCCATCTTGAAGAAGTCGATATGGTCGCCGGCGGTTTCGATGATATCGGCAAGCCTGTTCAGGCCCATTCCCCTGTCTGCAAGGAAGGTCATCCCCGACTGGCGCGGCTTCGCCGGCCTCGCCGCCGTGCGGATAAAGGAAAAAGCCAGTTCGGCTTCAACGCCTTGAGACATCGATGAACCCTCCTCATCAAAACAAATGCTTGCCAACACTTGTGTCTTATATAAGATATGATTATCAGGCAAGCGCCTTGATGGCTGGTGCGAACGTTTCGGAGGAAAAATGCTGGTTCTGTCGAATGAGGAAGCCGAAGCGCTTTTGCACATGCCCGAATGCATGGATGCGCTGGAGCAGACCTATCGGCAGGCCGCCGAGGGAACCGCGGTCAACGGCCGCCGGTCCGACATGATCACCTCAACGACCAGGCCCGATTCGGTTTATTGTCTGAAGCTCGTCGGCGGCGTGGTGCCCGCCCTGAAGATCGGTGCCCTGCGTCTGAACTCCGACATCCTGTCGTTTCCCGAGAAAAACGGCTCTCGCCGCAAGGTCAAGGTGCCGGCGGCCGCCGGAGACCGCTGGGTCGGGTTGGTGATGCTGTTTTCGACCGAGACGGGCGAACCGCTGGCGATCTTCCCGGACGGCGTCGTCCAGCGCGCGCGCGTCGGCGCGACAAGCGGCCTTGCCGTGCGCCACCTTGCCCGGCCCGATGCGAAACGGCTCGCCATATTGGGCAGCGGATGGCAGGCCGGCGCGCAGGCGATGGCCGCCGCCGCCGCCCGCCCGCTGAGCGAAATACGTTGCTACAGCCCGAACCTCGACAATGCCCGCCAATTTGCCGGCGACCTTGAAAAGAGCCTCGGCATCGCTGCCTCGCCCGCCGCATCGGCGAAGGAAGCGGTCGAGGGCGCCGACATAGTCTTGTGCGCCACCAACAGCCTGGCTCCGGTTCTCGATGCCGACTGGCTGCAAGAGGGCGTTCATCTCGGATCGATCCGCGACAGGGAACTGCCGGCTGCGGCAATCCTCAAGGCAAGCAAGGTTTTTATCCATCACCCCGACAATATGGGAAGCGATCACCTCGTAGTCGCCAGCGACGTGACGTATGACGAGGGCGTGAAAGCCATTACCTCCGACCCCACGCTCGAACCCTTCACCCGCGCGCCGACATTGGCCGATCTCGTCTCCGGCCGGGCGCAGGGCCGGACCAGCGCGGACGACATCACCTGCTTCCTCAATTATCATGGCCTTGGCTATCAGTTCGCAGCCGTTGGCGCGGTGTTTTATCGCAAGGCGCTCGAAGCCGGCTGCGGACATGCCCTTCCCACCGAGTGGTTCACCGAGAATGTCCACCCGTGAAGACCGCAGCCGCTCCCCGAAACATCGACGCGAGCGGCCATGATCGAGCAGACAGCCCTGCATATCGATGCGCTGACCGGATTGCTGGTTGCCGCGATCTGCTTTCTGGCGGCGGCGGTCGGCGGCTTGAGCGGTTTCGGCAGCGGCCTGATCATGTCCGTCGCCATGGCGCCGCTGGTTGGCGTGAAGGCCGTCGTCCCGTTGATATCGGTAGCGATGATCTTCACCAACGCCGCCCGCATCTGGGTCTATCGGGCATCGTTCAATCCCAGGATTGCAGTCATTCTTCTGGCAACGTCGATCCCGGCTTCCGTGCTGGGCGCGATAGTCTACGTCAATCTCGACGCCCGTCTGGTGTCGATCGTCTTCGGTTTCGTTCTCGTGCTTTCGATGCCGGTCAACCATTTCCTGCGGCGGCGACGCCTTTCGCTGACGCCCTGGACGCTTGCGCCGCTCGGCCTGATTTTTGGTTTCCTCAGCAGCAACATCATCGGAGCGGGCATGATTATCCCGCCGATCCTGATCGGATCGGGCCTGTTGGGGCCTGCGGTGATCGCCAGCGACGCGGCAATCGCGGTTGGAACCAGCGTCTTCAAGGTGATGACCTTCGGGGCCATGGATGCGCTTACCCCGCCGCTCGCCCTCTATGGGGTGGTCATGGGGTTGTGTACGATACCCGGCACATGGGCCTCGGCGTGGCTGATGGCGCGCACGAGCCTTCGTCTTCACACCGCGCTTATCGAGGCGTGCATCGCCGTCGCGGGAATAAATTTCATTTGGCAAGGCTTTAACGCGGCGTAGAACGTCACGTATTTTCCGGTCTGGTCGAGGTTAGGAGGACCTCAAAAATGCAAAGCAACAGATTTCTAAAAGGCGATACGATCACAGCGGTCGCACTGATAGCTTTCGCGGGGATTTTTTGGGTGGCGGCCGACCGCCTGCCCAAAAGCGCCCTGGGCGGCGGCGTCGGGGCTGACGGGCTGCCGAAATTTCTGGCGGTGGCGCTTGGGCTGTTGTCGTTGATCCTGCTTGTGCAGTCCCTGTTGCGAAAAGAACAGAAGCCAACGGAAGAACCGGGGAGCGACGAGGACAAGCCGATTTCCCTGTATGCACATATGACCTCGCTCGGCATTCTCGTGATCGGCGGAATTTCGGTGCTGCTGCTGCCTATCCTCGGCTATACGGCGACCATCGCGCTTCTGCTTGTCGCCATGGCTCTCTATCACGGCCAGAAGTTCACCTGGACAGTCGCCATCTATGGCGTTCTCGGCGCAGTCCTTCTCTATCTGGTCTTTGAAAAAGTGCTGGCGGTGCCGATGCCGGAAGGCATTTGGCCTGGCCTGTTCGGCTTGCAGTCCTGAGGAGGGGATGCGATGCAAAACTTTCATTATATGATCGACGCCATCACGTCGTGGTCGGCATTGCTGGCCGTGGTCGTCGGTGTCTTGTGGGGTATTTGCGGCGGCGCGCTGCCCGGCATCTCGGCATCGATCGCCATGGCGCTGCTGTTGCCCTTCACCTTCTCGCTGGAGCCGATGACAGCGATGATTCTGCTTTCCTCGGTCTATATCGGCGCCGAATATGGCGGGTCCATTCCCGCCATCCTGATCCGCACGCCGGGCACCAATTCCGCCGCGGCCACGGTTTTCGACGGCTATGAAATGCACAAGCAGGGCAAAAGCGGCGAGGCGCTCGGCCTGTCGCTGGTCGGTGGAACCATCGGCAGCCTGGTCGGCCTGCTCGTGCTGATCGGTTTCACCGAACCGTTGTCGAGGTTTGCGCTGCTGTTCACGCCTGCCGCCTATTTCGCCATCGGCCTGCTCGGCATCAGCGTCGTCGCCTCGCTTTCCTCCGACGCGCCGGTGAAGGGCCTGATCGCCGGGGTCCTCGGCCTTGGCCTCGCAACGATCGGAACAGACCCCTTGTCGGGCGTTGCCCGGTTCACGTTCGGCAGGGCGGAATTGCTGGGCGGCATCAGTGTCGCGGTCGTCATGATCGGCATCTTCGCGGTCAGCGAACTGATGATCCAGCGGCAATCCGGCGATCATGAGGTCGATGTTACCGGAACGCCCCCAAAACTCGTCATACCCTCGCTGAAGACGCTTTGGGACCTGCGCGTTCCCCAGATCATCGGCTGGATCATCGGCACCATCGAAGGCGCGGTGCCCGGCGCCGGCGGCTCGGTCGCCGCCTTCATGTCGTATAATGAAGCCCGGCGCTGGTCGAAGGAGCCGGAGAAATTCGGCAAGGGGTCGCCGGAAGGCGTCATCGCTCCCGAAACCGCCAATAATGTCGTTGCCTCGACGGCCTTGATGCCGACATTGAGCTTCGGCATTCCCGGCTCCAACTCGACGGCGGTGCTGTTGGGCGGGCTTCTCATCCATGGATTGCAGCCCGGTCCGCTGCTGTTTTCGACCCATCCCGATGTCGTCTATGGCCTGTTTGGCGCGATGTTCATGGCGATTGCGGCAATGTTCGTGCTCGGCACCGTCATTCTCGGCCCAGTCATCTGGCTAGTCCGCCGGCCGAAACCCTACCTTCAGGGAGCGATTTTCGCCCTGTTGATCTCGGGCATCTATTCGATCGACGACAGCGCCTTCGACGTTGGCCTGATCCTCCTCATCGGCCTCGTCAGCTATGTGCTGCGCGTCCTGAAGTTTCCTACGCTGCCGATGGTGCTGGGCGTGGTCCTCGGCTTCATGATCGAATCCAACTATCGGCGCTCGCTGCTGATCAGCCGTGGCGATCACATGATCTTCCTGCGCGACCCGGCCTGCGCGGTGCTTTTGTGCCTCGTCGCGCTGATGCTGGTCACCAGCGTATGGCGGGAGATGCGGCCGCGGAAGCGGACCCCGAAGGAAGCATGAAGAAAGGGCGCCCAAGCAGGCGCCCTTTTCTTTTCAATCGAATTTCCCGGTCTGGACGGAACGACCGAGCGCACAAAATTCTCGCTGTCTATTGCGGGAACCCGTGTTCATGGACAACGGCCCAGATCTTCTTGTTCACATCGGCGATATCCTCGATGCAATCGGATATGCGGGCAGCTTCGGCCGCGTCCAAAGCCTCGACCTTGCCGTATTTGATCGAATCCTTCCCGTCGAATATGCGCATCAGCTGCGTGTGCGAAATATCGCCCTTGTCGTCGAACGAATAAATGCAGTGGTTGTATTTGTTGCGCAATTTAGACTGCTGGCTCAACCGCTCCAGAAGTTCAAGAATATCCCTCTTGCACTTCTCCGGCACCCTTGGGAGCTTTGCCAGCCTTTCCACCAGGTCTATCCTTGCCCTCGTCGTGTTAAGGGTAAGGAAGATGACGATGGCCGTTTCCTTGTCGACGCGGGCGAGACCCGCGATCAGATGGATGAGCAGGCTTTCGGTATTGGTCCATGTGTAGTTGAGCCGGCCGATCAAAAGCAGTATCTGCTGGAAACTCTGCATTTCAGGACCTCGGCGGGGCAGGACCTCAGCGGCCCTTGGCATGGCCGCCGCCAATCCTATCCAGAAACCATCGAGGACGGCAACAACCTTCACGGTTGCGGCCCGCAAGCATCATCCAAACGGATCAACCACGCCTTTGGAGGTATGGGCTTCGCTGCATTTTTCGCCGGCAGGCGTAGGTCCGATACCTTGGCGCTGGCGATCTAGTCAGAATGTGCAGCTAGGCGCCGGCCACCCTCTTCGCCCAGTATCGGATTGTCTCGGCAGTTCCGCGACACGGACATGCTCCTGATTTCAGCGACTTCATTTGCCGGCCTGACATTCGTTTGGCCGGGCGCGTCTTGATGTGCTGAACGATGGCGCTGGCCGCTCACCGGGGAGGAATGGATTTCAGTAGAGTATCAGATCGACTGGCCGCCTTGTCGTGAGTACGGCCACTCCAGTTCTCCTCATTTGTGCAACCGCCCATACGGCTCAAGGCCCTTTGACAGATGAACAGGGCCATGCCGGAACGGCTTCCAGCATGAGGTAACACTATGTCCCCTAGAAACTCGCACAGTTCCAGCCCTTATATACTCGATCCCAGCCAGGACCAGAGCCAGGACCAGTCGCAGGGCGAAGCCCAGGCGCAGCTCCAGGCCGAACTTCAGGGTCAAGGCCAGGGCCAATACCAGTCCAGCCATTCCGAAAATGAAAACGGCAATGGCAACGGCAACTTGAATGGCAATGGCAATCTCAACCTGAACGGAAACGCCAGCCTCAACGGCAATCTCAATGCAAACCTGAACAGGTCGATCAACGAGAGCACCAATACGAATTCGAGCACCAACACGAATTCGAATACCAATACGTCCGACACGCATGTGAATGTCGACGTTGGAGTGGACCTCACCGGCTACGAGCCGAGCAACCGCGACGTCAACAACATCAAGCTCGACAAGGGCGCCGAGATCGACAAGCTGCTCGTCAACCATGACGGCCAGATCTTCTACAATCCAGGCGACGGCGCGACGTTCAACGATTTCCTGAACGGCTCGCTGACCGGCGAAGGCAATGATTCCGCCCTGTCGGTTGCGCAGGTCAACAATCTCGACGACAGCGACCATATCGGCCGCGCCTCCGTGTCGAACGACGGCACCTTCGAACAGAACGGCGATGCCCAGGGCGGCGACGCTTCCTCCGGTTCGGGTATCACCGCCGGTGGTGGCGGCGGTGGCGGTGGTGGCCATGGCATGGCTTCCGGTGGCGATGGCGGCAATGGCCACAGCCTTGGCGGCATCGGCATCGGCGGCAGCGCCCTGGGTGCGGCGCGCGGCGGCGATGCAACGGGCGGCGCGGGTGCTGCCGGCGGTGCTGGCGTAGGCCTCGGTCTCGGCCTCGGCGCGGGCATTGGTGAAGGCGGCGCTGCCGGCGGCGATGGCGGCAACGCAAACGGCGGCGATTCGACCGGCAATGGCGGCGCAGGCCTCGGGGCTGGGCTTTCCGGCGCGGGCGGCGGCGACAGCGGTAATGCCGACAGCGGCGATGGCGGCAATGCCGCCGGTCTCGGCCTTGGCGGCGCAGGCAGCGGCGATGCCGGCAACGGCGACAGCGGCAATGGCGGCGACGCAGGCGGCCTCGGCATTGGCGCCGGCCTTGGTGACGGCGGCAATGCCGGCGATGCATCCGCCGATGGCGGCGGCGCGCTTGGTCTCGGCCTTGGCCTGATCGGCGTTGGCGTCGGTGTGGCGGGCGATGCCGGACAGGCAACCGGCGGCGCTGCCGATGGCGGCGCGGGTTCAGGCTCCGGCAGCGGCGCAGGCACCGGTGGCGACAGCGGCAACGCCAATGGCGGCGACAGCGGCGATGCGACCGGGCTTGGCCTTGGCAGCGGCCTTGGCGGCGACAGCGGCAACGCCAATTCCGGCGATGCCGGCGATGCGCTCTCGCTCGGCCTTGGCCTTGGCCATGGCGGCGATGCCGGCGACGGCGGCCTCGGCGGCATGGCGGGGCTTGGCGGCGATGCGCTGGGTCTGGGCATCGGCACCGGCTTTGGTGAAGGAACCGGTGCCGGCGTCGGTGGCGCAGGCGGCATGGGCGGCTTTGCCTGGAGCGGCGATACCATCGTCGTGCCGGTGGCGGGCGACGGAACCGGCGGTGCTTCTTCCGGCGGCGCAGGCGGCATGGGCGGCGACGGTGGCATTGTCACCAATGGCGCTGGCGGTGCCGGCGGCGACGGCGGCACATGGGGAACCAACAACGGCCATGACAGCTACGTCAACGGCCTTTCGGAAGCCCATGCGGACGCCGTCATCGACACCAGCGCCTTTAACCAAAGCATCGTGATGGGCGCGAACATGATGGAAAACCTGCTCAGCCAGACCGTCGTTGGCGGCGATTACGACAATATGGACCATAGCGGCTCCTGACCGCCGCACCGTTCCGCGCAAGCGGAACCTGACCTTCGGGCTACGCGGGCTTTCTCGCGTAGCCCATGAAAAATGGAGAATGCCGCAGCCCAACCGGAGAGCGCTCCCGTGCATTTGGACAAGATCACCGAAGCAATCGCCCATTTCGTCGGGCTGTTTCAGATAGAGACCGAGCAGGCGCGGCTGCGCTCCGATTATCTCGAATTCAAAGCTTTGCGGGCGCAAGCGACCGCTCCCGATCAGCACGACCGCGCCGAGCTTACCTTCCAATCGCCTTATAATTTCAACGATCCGGACCCCGGCCTGCACTATGTACCCGCCGCCCCGACCATCGAACCGCTGACGGTTGCCACCAACGTGACCTATGCGATGCCGCAAATTCCCGTACCGGGTGAGATCGAGGCCGTCATCTACCCCGGTTTCATGACACCGCGACTTCTCCAGCAAGACCTGCACACCGGCACAAGGATCATCGAGCTTGCGCCGCCGGGGTCGGTTGCCGTGCATATTTCACAGATCAACAGCCTTTCCGACAATGATTTCGTCAATATCGGCACCGATGCCGTGGCCTTCCACTCGATCGGCACGCCCAACCTGACGCTCGATACGTTGCTCAGCGAAGCGGCGAAATTCGTTCCTATCGAGGCTGCCACATTCGCGTCGGCGCACGACATAGGAGACTTTATCGCCGATACCGGAGCGTCGCTGCACGCATTTGCCGCGCAGGCGAATGGCTCGACCACCGAAACCGCCGATGGCGTATCCATCCAGACGAATGTCACGGTGATCGACGCGCCGGAAAACAATGCGGTCTACGTCAACGGTCACATGCAATCCGAAGCGCCGAAGCTGGAGGACGTGCTTCCGGCGGCGTCGCCTCTCGTCAAGGACGATGTGGCCACGCCCGACGATGCGCCCGGCAATAATCACCTGATCAACGGCCCCGGCTCGACCGCCACCGGCGGCGTCGCGCATGGGGAAGGTGCGGCTTCGAACGCCAGTTCGGTGGAAATCAGCACCGGCGCCAACGCGCTGGTCAACACCGCAACGCTGGTCAACGATGCGATCGAGGGCAATGTCTTTGCGGTGGCGGGCAATCATTTCGCGCTGAACGCCATCATCCAGGTCAATGCCTGGAGCGATTGCGATTCCATCGGCGCCAGCCTGAACAACTGGGATGCGGCAGGCCACGCAGCCGCCACGGCCACGTTCAATATCGCATCTTTTCAGCACATCGACACCGGCGGCGACCTGCCGGGAACAGGCGACCCGGCGCAGATGACCTTCCCCAAGGCCTGGGCGGTCACCGAAATCCACGGCGATTTCGTTTCGATGAACTGGATCCAGCAGCTTAATTTCATGATCGACAACGACAATGTCGTTTCCGCCTCGTCGTCCGGCGTGATGACGAAGCTGGGCACCGGCGAGAACCAGGGCCTGAACGATCTCTCGATCGCCGATCTTGGGCGGTATTACGATCTCATCTTGATCGGCGGGCATTATTACGACGCCAACATCATCACGCAGACCAACGTCCTGCTCGATGACGATATTGTCGGGGCGGTTTCCGGTTTCCATACATCGGGCCAGGGTTCGGTGTCGGGCAGCGACAATCTTTTGTGGAACAGCGCCGCCATCACCAGCATCGGTCACGACACGACCGGCGCGCTGCCGACCGGATATAGCACGGCGCTCGACGGCTTTGCGGCCGGCAACCATACGCTGCCTTCGAGCGTGCTCGCGGACGGCGCGTTCGAGGGGCTTTCGGGACTGAAGGTCCTCTATATTTCGGGAAGCGTCTACGACCTGCAATATGTCAGCCAGACCAATGTTCTGGGCGATGCAGACCACATCGCGCTGGCGATGAATTCGGCCGAGGCCAACCTCGATGCCAGCTGGACGATCACGACCGGTTCCAATGCGCTGCTCAACTCGGCCCAGATCATCGATGTCGATCCGGCGGGCAAGATCTATGTCGGCGGCGATCACTATTCCGACGAGCTGCTGGTGCAGACCGACATCATCCGCACCGACCATCTGCTTGAAGGCAAGGACGCCGACCATCTGGTCAACGAGGCCGTCGCCTTTCTCAGCGACGACATGATGCCGACCCAGGCCGATGATGCGTCGTCGCACCTGCGCGACGCCGTCAGCGTGCATCCCGCCCACAGCGATATCATGCAATCCGTCGTGTCCTGATTTCAATATCGGAGCGGTAATGAACGAGCACGTAACCTCCACGCAACAGACGCCGCCAGCCGGTGACGGACCTGAGCCGGATCATGTCCGGGGGCCGACACCGAAAGCCGCCTCGTCGCTGAAGGACATCGAGGTTTCGTTCGAAGTGCTGATGGCGGAAATCGATCAAGCCGCAGCCGAACTGAAACGCGGATCGCGTCCGATCTTCTTTCGCCCGCTCGATACGGACCTGCCACCCGACCGCGGACCAGCGCCCTCTGCGCCGATGGAAATCGACCAGCCGGCGGTTAAGGGCGGTGCATCTGGGAGCATTGCGGCAGGCGCGCTGAAGTCGATCGACGGCGACAGCGGGCCGATCAAGGCGAGCGATGCACCCGCGATACAGGTGCTCAAGGAACGCGGCAAGGAGCCGGCCAGCACCATCAGCTCGCCCAGCGCCGCCAACCTGCCCAGCCCCACCAGCCAGGTGTTTCACCGCCGGCTGGGTTCGATCAACCTTGCCGACAACCTCAACGCGGGAATCCACGCCGTACGGCGCAATCTTCTGGTGGTGATGGGCTTCACGCTCGCCACCAACGTGCTGGTGCTGGCAATCCCGGTCTATCTCTTCCAGATATCCGACCGCGTGCTGAACAGCCGTTCGACCGACACGCTGGTAATGCTGACGATCCTGATCGCGGGGGCGGTCATTCTCAACGCCGTGCTCGACGCCATCCGCCGCTTCATCCTGATGCGCACAGCGGTGGAGGTTGCCGCCCAGCTTGGCGCGCCCATTCTGGGCGCGGCCGCGCGCGCCTCGCTCAACAGCAACGGGCGCGAATACCAGACGCTGGGCGACCTCCAGCAATTGCGTGCCTTCCTGGTATCGGGCACGCTTTTGTCGTTCCTCGACGCGCCGCTTACGCCGCTGTTCATGCTGGCGGTGTTCCTCGTTCACCCCCACCTCGGCTATATCGTCGTCATTTCCGCCCTGCTGCTTCTGGTCATCGCCTTCATCAACCAGCGGGCGACGCAAGCGCCGTTCCACGAAGCCGGCAACTTCCAGAGCAGGGCGAACCTTCACCTCGATTCCATGTCGCGCAACTCGCAGATTATCAACGCGCTGGCGATGATCCCGGAAGCGGTCAAGATATGGGGCCGCGATACCGCCGGCGCGCTGAAGGCGCAGGTGGTGGCGCAGGACCGCAACGTCATCGCCGCTTCGGTATCGAAGGCGGTCAGGATGCTGGCGCAGGTCGCGATGCTGGGCTGGGGCGCGTATCTCTCGCTCGAAGGCCAGTTGACGGGCGGCATGGTGATCGCCGCGTCCATCATCGCCGGCCGCGCGCTGGCTCCGGTCGAAGGCGCCATCGAGGGCTGGCACCAGTTCATCAATACCCGGTCGGCCTATCAGCGCATCGCTGCCCTGTTGCGCGCATCGCCGTTGAATTTCGAGCGGCTGCGGCTGCCGCGCCCGCAAGGCAGGCTCGACGTGGAGCGGCTGCTGTTCGTGCCGCAGGGCACCAAGCGCGTCGTCTTGAACGGCGTCACTTTCACCCTGTCGCCCGGCGAATCGCTGGCCATCATCGGCGACAGCGGAGCCGGCAAGACGACGCTCGGCAAGATGCTGGTCGGCTCTATCTTGCCGACATCGGGCAATGTGCGGCTTGACCTGATGGATTTGCGCAACTGGGACCAGCGCCAGTTCGGCGAGAGCATTGGCTATTTGCCACAGGACGTTCAGCTGTTTCCCGGCACCATCAAGGCCAATATCGGGCGCATGCGCGACGACGCCAGCGACGAGGACATCTACAAGGCCGCGATGCTGGCCGATGTTCATGAACTGATTTCGACCTTTGCGCAGGGCTATGAAACGACCGTGGCCGCCGATGGCTCGCCGCTGTCAGGCGGCCAAAAGCAGCGCATCGCGCTGGCGCGCGCCTTTTTCGGCAATCCGCGCCTTGTCGTGCTGGACGAACCCAATTCCAACCTCGACGGCACCGGCGATGCCGCGCTGCTGCGCGCGCTTGCCCATGCCAAGCAGGAAAAGATCACCGTCATCACCATCACCCAGCGCCCGTCGCTGCTGAATTGCGTCGACAAGATCATGCTGCTCGCCAATGGCACGGTGTCGATGTTCGGCGTGCGGCAGGACGTTCTCAAGGCGCTCGCACCCCTCAACACCGCCAATGCGCGCAACGCGGTTGGCCACCAGCCAGCACAGGCGACG
Organism: Mesorhizobium sp.; assembly: GCA_036500025.1. Lineage (GTDB taxonomy): Bacteria > Pseudomonadota > Alphaproteobacteria > Rhizobiales > Rhizobiaceae > Mesorhizobium. The sequence continues at coordinate 13,407 of DASYCS010000076.1, forward strand.
CCATGAACACCAGCATTGCCGATGTCCACGATATCGAATGGTACGGCCAGGTGCCGCGCTCGATCCGGACGCACGCTTTCGTCGGCCTAGCCCTCATCGTGGTGGCGTTCGGCGGCTTCGGCACATGGGCGGCGACCGCGCCGCTTGCCGCGGCCGTGGTTACCGCCGGCAGCTTCGTGGCGACGGGCGAAAACAAGGTGGTGCAGCATCTCGAAGGCGGCATCATCGACGACATTCTCGTCAGCGAAGGCGATCACGTCACCGCCGGCGAACCCCTGATCCGCCTCGACGGAATCGCCGCGCAGGCAAAGCAGCGGCAGTTGTTCCTGCGCCAGGCCAGGCTGGAGGCGAATGTGGCGCGGCTGGAAGCCCAGATCGACGCCAAATCCGAGATCGCCTTTCCGACGATCATCACCAACAATGCCGGCGACAGCGACATAAAGGCGATCATCGACGGACAATTGGCCAGTTTCCGCTCCGCCCGAAACCGTATCGACAGCGAAACGGGGCTTCTCAAGCTCAACATGGAGTCATTGAAATTCCGGACCGAGGGCTTTCAGCGGCAAAGCGCATCGATGGCCGAGCAGCTCGACTATCTGAAGCAGGAATATGCCGGCAAGCTCCAGCTCCTGGCTCAGGGCCTTATCCGCAAGCCCGAAGTCAACGCCATCCAACGCGCCATAGCCGACGCATCGGGGCAGATAGGCCGGCTGGATTCGGAAATGTCGGAAACCAATTCCCAGATCGAGAAATTCCACCAGCAGATCAACCAGACGGTAACGGAACTGACGCAGAAGGCGCTCGACGAACTTCAAGGCAGCCAGGGCGACCTCGATGGCGTCCGGCAAGAGGCGCGGCAGGCGAAGAACATCACGCAACGTTCGACGATCAACGCGCCGGTTTCCGGCACGGTGGTGCGGATGTATTATCATACGTCAGGCGGCGTCATCGAAAGCGGCAAGAAAATCCTCGAAATCCTGCCCTCCGACGTGCCGCTGATCATCGAGACGCAAATCCAGCGGAAAGACATCGATGCGGTAAAGCCCGGCCAAAAGGCGACGGTGCGGCTGGTGGCGCTCAACCGGCGCACGACGCCGGTGCTGAACGGCGATGTCTATTATGTTTCGGCGGACGCGTTGTCGGACGCGACAATCCCCAACCAGGAAATCTACCTGGCGCGCGTACGGCTTTCGCCCGCAGAGCTTGCCCGCATACCCGGCTTCATCGCAACGCCCGGCATGCCCGTCGATGTGATGATCGAAACGGCGGAGCGTACCTTCCTCGACTATCTGACCAAGCCGATCCGTGAAAGCATGTCGCGCGCCTTCACCGAACGATAAGGGCCTTTCGCCAGGCCGGCAGACAAGAGAAGCCAGGATTGCGATCAAAGCCTGACGGCGACGGGTCGCGTCTCGGCGAGGTAGGAGGCCGCCACCGAGGGCAGGCTCGCCGAGGTCAATTCATATATGCCGCAATTGGCGATGAGCGCGCGTATGTCGGTGCTCAACCCGCGATGGAGCCAGATGGTGCGCGTCGCATAGGGTTCGTTGCCGCTTCGCCATGACACGCCCATCGTCAGCCCGCGCAGATATTTGCGCTGGTGGATTTCGAACGGCATCAGGATGGTCTGGCCGAAAGTCGGCTGCTCGCCGCGCGTAAGCTCGGTCAGAAAGATGCGCTGACGCCGGAAGGCGGCCAGCCCGACATAGCGCGAACGTTGGCGGATGCCGCTTTGCACATCCTCGATGCGTTCGAGCGACGTCACCAGCATCTGGCCGTTCCTCTCCCTCAAATGGGAACAGGAACAGACGGCCCGGCCGGGCCAGGAAAGCGATATGTGCCAGGTCTGATAGAACCCGACATGCGGACGCAACGCCGGCAAGTCGCCGGGGAACGCCTCCGCCAATGGCCCCTCCGCCATCGCCGAGGGACGGTTTTCCTTCAGCTTTTGCCGAAAAATATGCGCCGGCAGGTCAAAATCGTCCGCTTCGAGGTCAAATGCGGCGGCGATCCTGAGACGGTTGTGGGCCGATGGCAGCGCGCCGGCATTGATGTAGCGGTTGAACTGCTGCCGGTTGATGTCGATCGTCCGGCAAACATCGGAGATCGACTGCCTGGTGCTACAGGCAAGCTTCAGATTGGCGGTGAAATTGGAATGGGAGTTACGCATTCATGTAGCGTAGAACCGTATAAAAGCGCGTCAAGCCGTCAAATTGCGCGCGGGCAAACCGGGTCCACAATCGGCGAAATAATGCCGGCAAAAAGGGGAACAAATTGACCGATTTCGACAACGCATTCAGCCTTTCCCGTCGTGGCTTCCTACAGGGAAGCGCGCTTCTGGGGCTGTCGGCGACTACCGGGACGCTTGTCGCTTCGCCTGCGCGAGCGCAAACGCCGGTCAAGGGCGGAACGCTGCGGATGGGCCTTGGCGGCGGCGCCTCGGCCGACACGCTCGACCCTGCGCTGGCGACCGCCGCCGTCGCCTTCATCGTCGCGCATTGCTGGGGCGACACGCTGCTCGAATCCCACCCGGAAACGGGCGAGCCGCTGCCTTCGCTCGCCGAATCCTGGACGCCTTCGCCCGACGGCAAGGAATGGACCTTCAAGATCCGAAAGGGCGTCAGCTTTCATGACGGCAAGCCGATGACGCCGGCCGATGTGGTGGCGACGCTGCGCCGCCATGCCGACGCCGGTTCGAAGTCCGGCGCGCTCGGCCTGCTCTCCGACATAAAGCAGATCGAGGAGCGCGCCGGCGACGTGGTCATCACCCTTGCCGAGGGCAATGCCGATCTTCCGCTGCTGCTGACCGATTATCATCTGCAAATCCAGCCGGAAGGCGGCACGAAGAACCCGACCGCGGCAATCGGCACCGGGCCTTACAAGCTGGTTGCCTTCGAGCCGGGCGTGCGCGCGGCCTTCACCCGGAACACCAATGACTGGCGCGACGATCGCGGCCATGTCGACAGTGTCGAAATCACGGTCATGAACGACTCCACGGCGCGCATCAATGCGCTGAGCGCCGGCCAGGTCGACTTCATCAACACGGTCGAGCCGAAGGTCGTGCCGCTCTTGTCGAAGGCGCCGAATGTCGAGATCCTGCAAACGTCCGGCAAAGGTTTCTACTCGTTCCTCATGCATTGCGACACCGCCCCGTTCGACAATAACGACCTGAGGCTGGCGCTAAAATATGCGATCGACCGCGAGGCTATCCTCAAGCGGGTCGTTGGTGGGTTCGGCACCATCGGCAACGACTATCCGGTCAACGCCAACTATGCGCTGGCCCCGACCGACATCGAGCAGCGCGTCTATGATCCCGACAAGGCGGCGTTTCACTTCAAGAAATCCGGCCATGACGGCTCGCTTCTGCTGCTTACTTCCGAAGCTGCGTTTCCAGGCGCCGTCGATGCCGCGCAGGTCTTCCAGCAAAGCGCGGCCAAGGCCGGCATCAAGCTCGACGTCCAGCGTTCGCCAAGCGATGGCTACTGGTCGGAGGTCTGGAACGTCAAGCCGTTCTGCGCTTCCTACTGGGGCGGACGCCCGACGCAGGATTCGCGCTATTCCACCTCCTACGTCTCGAACGCCGAATGGAACGATACCCGCTTCAAGCGCCCGGATTTCGACGCGATGGCGATGCAGGCGCGCGCCGAGTTCGACCAGGACAAGCGCCGCGCGCTCTACCGCAAGATGGCGCTCATGGTGCGCGACGAAGGCGGGCTGATCCTGCCGGTGTTCAATAATTTCGTGAACGCTTCCTCCAAGCACCTGAAGGGCTTCGTCCACGATATCGGCAACGACGCCTCCAATGGACGCATCGCCAGCCGCGTCTGGCTGGAAAGCTGACGTCGCACTGATCCTGCCTGTCTTTCAAGCGCGGCGGCATACCGCCGCGCGCCACCGCCTGCTGGAAAAAATCTCATGCCGGATATGAATTTTCACATCATCGAAAACGAGTGGATCGTCCTGAAAGACGGCACGCGGCTGGCTGCGCGCATCTGGATGCCGGACAGTGCGGCGGCAGGAGCGCCAGTGCCGGCGGTGCTGGAATTCCTGCCCTACCGCAAGCGCAACGGCACGGCGCCACGCGATGAATCCACCTATCCGGTCTTTGCTGCCGCCGGCATTGCGGGCGTGCGCGTCGACATTCGCGGCAGCGGTGAATCTGATGGCGTGATCGACGGCGAATACACGCCGCGCGAGCTTGCCGACGCGGTCGAGGTGATCGAGTGGATCGCCGCTCAAGGCTGGTCGAACGGCAATGTCGGCATGATGGGCATTTCCTGGGGCGGCTTCAACTGCCTGCAAGTGGCGGCGCTGAAACCGCCGGCGCTGAAGGCGGTGATCTCCATCGCCTCAACGGTGGACCGCTACAATGACGACATCCACTACAAGAACGGCACCCATCTTTCGGCGCATTTTTCCTGGGCGGCGACGATGAGCGCCTACCAGTCGCGCTCGCCGGACCCGGAGATCGTCGGCGAGCGCTGGTTCGGCATGTGGCTGGAGCGGCTGGAGCAGGAGCCGTTCTTCATGGAAGAATGGCTTTCGCACCAACGTCGCGACGCGTTCTGGCGGCACGGCTCGATATGCGAAAACTTCGGCGAATTCCCGGTTCCCGCGCTGGTGATCGCCGGCTGGGCGGACGGCTATCGCAATACGCCGCTGAAGGCGGTGACGGGGATGCCCGACAAGGCGGTCGCGCTGATCGGGCCATGGGTACACAAATACCCGCATTTCGCCTACCCGAAACCCCGCGCCGACTTCCATGGCGAGGCGATCGCCTGGTGGCGGCGCTGGCTGTGCGGGGAACAAAACAAAGTTGAACAGACGCCGCAGGTGCGGGCCTTTATTCTCGACGGGCCGAAGCCCGCAGGCTGGCGCGAAACCGACCCAGGCTATTGGGTCGCCAAGGAGAAATGGGCCAAACCGGAAGTCGCCACGCTCAATCCCAGCGCTTCGGGTCAACTCGAATTCAATCCGGCAACCCGCGCTAGCGGCCATGCGCTGTTGCGTTCGCCGCTCGACACGGGCACGGCGGCCGGCAGCTTCTTCACCGTCAAACCGGACGCCGAGTTGGCCGGCGACCAGCGCCTGGACGATGCCGGCTCGCTGTTTTTCGACAGCGAGCCGCTTACCGAAGAATGTGTTATTCTCGGACAGCCGGCTTTCAAGGCAAGGCTTTCCAGCGACGCGCCGCTCGCCAATCTGGCGGCGCGGCTGGTGGACATTCATCCGGATGGTACGGCTACCCGCGTTTCCTTCGGCGTGCTCAACCTCGCCCACCGCGCCGGCAGCGCCGAACCGCAGCCGCTTGAGCCGGGCAAGCCCGTCGAGATCGAAATGGCGCTCGATGCCTGCGGTTATCGCTTCGCGCCGGGCCATCGCATCCGGCTGGCGCTTTCCAGCGCCTATTGGCCGATGATCCTGCCGCCGCCCTACAACGCGGCGCTGGATTTGGACCTCGCCACGCTCAAACTCGAGCTTCCGCTTCTGGGTGCGCATCGCAGGGTCGAGGTGGCCGAGCCATCCAATCCCGATCCGCTGCCGCGCTACGAAACTCTTTCCAAAGGGTCGTCCGCCCGCTCCGTCGAACGTGACCTGGCGAACGGCGTAACGCGCTACCGGATCAGCGAGGATGGCGGCCTCAACCGGCATCCGGGCAACGGTTTGAGCACGCGCGACGCCCACGAGGA
>DASYCS010000077.1:0-6006 GCA_036500025.1 Mesorhizobium sp.
CGCAGGCCGTTGGCGCGCTGCGGAGAAAGATGTTCGTCTAGGCCAAGCGTCTTCAGCACCGCATCAGCGTCTGTCTCTAGAATCGTGCTCGCCTTTTGCCCGGAAAACAGGGCGAGCATGATGGCGACGAGGCCGCGCACGATATGGGCGTCCGAATCGCCCTGGAAAGTCATTACGGGGTCGCTCCCCGTACCTGTCCCGGTTGTCAGCCAGACCTGGCTGACGCAGCCCGGCACCTTGTTGGTTGCCGTCCGCTCGCTGTCGGGAAAAGAAGGAAGCGCCTCGCCCAGTTCGATAACGTAGCGATAGCGGTCTTCCCACTCGTCAAGCAGGGCAAAGTCGTCGCGGATCGCTTCTATCGTCTGGCTCATCAGGCTGGATATAGGCGCGGGGCGAAGCCGCGTCACGGAAAAAAGACACCGCAGGCAGAGAGGGCTGACGCCTGCGGTGTCTTGCGAATCCGATCGCAGAACTGGTCGGTCAGTTATGAGCGGCGATGCTGCCGGTCGTGGTGGACTTGTCGGGCTGGGCGGCAGGCGTATCCTCGTCCAGCATTTCAGCTGCGAATTTCGCCGTCTTGATGGCGCGCACCGTCACCGTATGCATGGCGGACTTGCCGGTTTCGCAAACCTCGGGCTGGCGTTCGCACAGGCCGGAAATGTCACCGACGGCCTGGCGCGCCGCCACCAGCGCCTGAATTGCGCCGACGCTGGGCTGTCCGGCATTGTCCGAGCTTGTGTCGAACGGCAGTGCCAGCAACACCAGTGAAAACCAGAACGCCATCCTCATCAGAAAAAACATGATACCTGCCCTCGTCGTGACCGGGCCTTGCTCGTGTGGTGGCGAGGCCTCGTTTGTAGGCACGACATTGGCACGCGCCGCCAAAAATCGGATTGCGCCAAAACACGGGATTTGCTTCAAATTTTATGGAAATTGGAAACGTCCTGTTTTTGTGCTGTTTTATATCGATATTTAGCGCCGAAATTAACTTTTAGATAACTATATAACTAGCTGATACTACACGGCATTTTCGATCTCTGTAGTTGTGGACAGGGTCCGGGCGGCGAGAGGCGAGCGCCGCCGGCGGATAACCCTCCGTTTACTATGGCTGCAATTGGCGGCCGCTTTCGCCGCAAGCGTGTCGATTATCGCCTTGTGCGCGCCGCCCGACGCCCCCGCTTTATCCATTCCTTAAAGGCTGGATGCGAGTTTCGCAGTTAACCAAAGCGATCTGCCAAGCAGACAAGTGCGAGTGCGTTACGTGAGTTCGATTGCCGCCAGATACGTTGAGTTGCCCGACGCGATGTCCGTCGGCTGCGAACGGCTGGTCCACCCCTCCGTGCAGGATGCTGGCGAGCACAGCCGCCAGCGCCGCTTCATCGGCGTCATGCTGGCAAGCCCGTTCTTCATTGCTGGCGCCGCCGTCACGCTCATTGCCGCCGGCATGGGCGCGGCGGTGACGGTCGCGGCGATTTTCGCGGCGTTCGGCCTTTGCTGGTTTACCGCGCTGCTGGTTGCGGCATCCGCTTCGACAAAGGCCGCCGCCCCGCTGGCGTTGATCGTTGCCGGCGCCGTATCCGCTTTGCTGATCGCAGCCGGCGGCGGCTTCGCTTCGCCGGTCGCCTTGATGGTTCTGGCCCTGCCGTTTGAAGCATTCTGGATTGCCGGCACCCGAAAGGCTGCGTTTTGGGGCGCGGCCGGCGCGTTGGGCGCGGTTCTGTTGCAGCCGGTCGCGGCCGCTTTGTTGCCGCCGGGTTCCGGTGTTTCCGCCTGGAATTGGCTGTTGCCGCTGGCCTGGGCCGCAACCATCGCGCTTCGCCACAACGGTTTGCGCGCCATGGCCGCCATGCAGGATGCGCCGGAAAGCGCGCCGCTGCTTGAAGACATGCTGGATGCCGTCGTGTTCCGCACCGGCCGGCAGGGCGAAGTGCTGGATGTCTCCGAAAAGGCGCGATCGATCCTCAACCTTGCGCCGGAACTGCTTGCCGGCAGCGGCCTTTTCGACCGCATTCATCTGTCCGATCGCGTCTCCTACCTGAGCGCGCTGGCCGATTTGCGCGAAGGCGCGGTCTTGCGCAAGCTCGACCTGCGCATTCGACTGCCGCAGGCGGGATCGGCCGGCATTGTCGGCAATTATCGCCGCTTCTCGCTTGAATTGATGAGGGCGCAGAACGAAGATGGCGTCTTCATTGCCCTGTTGCGGGAAGGCGGCGTCGTCGCCGACCTGCGCGAAGAACTGGACCGGGCCAATGAAGCCGCCGCCAGCGCCGAAATTGCCAAGGGCCGTTTCCTGGCCGCCGTCAGCCATGAACTGCGCACGCCGCTGAACGCCATACTCGGCTTCTCCGACATGCTGCTGCACGAAATGTTCGGGTCGTTCAACGATCCTCGCCAAAAGGAATATGTCGGCCTCGTCCGCGATTCCGGCCAGCACCTGCTGGATGTGGTGAACTCGATTCTCGACGTGTCGAAGATCGAGTGCGGCGCCTATACGACAGAGCCGGAGCCGTTCCGCTTCATCGAGGCCGTCGAGATGTGCCGCTCCATGATGCAGTTGCAGGCGCAGGCGAAGACCATCAGCCTGGCGACGCAGATGACGCCGGATCTGGGTGAGATCAATGCCGACCGCCGCGCCGTCCAGCAGATATTGATCAACCTCGTCTCGAACGCCATCAAGTTCACGCATGATGGCGGCGATGTGGTTATCGGCGCCAACAAGATCGGCTCGCGCCTGCATTTCTGGGTCAGCGACACCGGCATCGGCATCGCCGAGGAGAATATCGCCAGCCTTGGCAAGCCCTTCATGCAAATCCAGAACGGCTATACGCGCGCCTTCGAAGGAGCGGGCCTTGGCCTTTCCCTGGTCAAGGGGCTGGTCGCCTTGCACGATGGCACCATGTCGGTCGAGAGCGCGCCCGGCGAGGGCACGAAAGTAACCATCAGCCTGCCGATAGACGGACCGATCGAACGGCCGGAAAAATCGGCGGTCGTGCCGATGACGGCGCGCAAGACAAAGGAGGACGGGAATGGGTCGCTCCGCAAAACAGCGTAAAAAGCCCGTCCGGCGCAGCCAAGGCATGCTCAAGGAAGGCGCGGTCGCCCTTGGCGGCATGATTTCGGACAACCCGGTGCTGGTTGGCGGCTCGACTGCCTTTCTCGTCACGTTCTTCTTCGTGTCGGCGAACGCGCTCTGGTATCAGCCCTATCCGCACACCGGCGCGTTTTTTGCCACGAGAGCCATCCAGGGCTTTTCGCCGCCGCAGATCGACCAGCCCGAAACCACGATCAACATCGAACGGCCGGCGCAATCGTCGGCGCCGCCGGCGGCCGACCCGGTGATCGCCAAGGTCCAGGGCATCTTGGGCGACCTCAGCTTCTATTCGGGCGCGGTCGACGGCATTCAGGGACCGAACACCCACAAGGCGGTCGAGGCCTACCAGCGCAAGATGGGGCTGACGCCGACCGGCAATATCAACAGCCAGCTGCTCGATCAGCTTGGCGCGACAACGGGCGCAACCGCCGTTCCGCAGCCGGCTCCGCGCGCCGATGTGACGAACGCCACCCAGCCCGATGCGACCGCGCCGAAGGAAACCGCGTCGGCCGGTGCCGATGCCCGCATCGTCAAGATACAGGCTGGACTGAAGGCGTTCGGCAATGATGGCATCCAACTGGACGGCGTGGTCGGCGCACGGACCGTCGCGGCCATCCGCGAATTCCAGTCGCTGTTCGGACTGCCGGTCACCGGGCAGCCGGAAGAGGCCGTCTACGCCAAGATGCGCGAGATCGGCCTGACCAATTAAGCCTGACCGATTAAGCTGTGCCGGCGTGTCGATTTCCCGGCAGGAACAGTCGATTTCCGCTGGAGAAACTCCAGGAGGGCCGCCATGCGCGTGACTGCCGATCTATGGGTTTCGGCCCTTGTGCGCCGGGTGTTCAGCGCCGGGGGCTTTGCCGCCGTCGTCAAGCGCGGCGCGACGGAAGCCGGCGCTGTGTTCGTCCTGTCAAGGGACCGGATGGGGGAGGTGACGCTCTATGGACCGGCGCCGCAGACCAGCTACGATTCGGCCAAGCCGGATGACCGGCATTTCCTCATTGTTGGAGCGGGCGAGGCGGCTGACGCGCTCGATGCGCGGCTGGAGCGGGAAAAGCGCTTCGACCCTGATATCTGGGTCGTGGAAATTGAAGCCGGTTCGGTTCCCGTCGAGGAACTGATTTCACTCAAGACGCCCTAGATTTCCGATCCCGGCCCGGCGCGGGCGTATCGGCGTTGGCCGGTGTGTGGACGATGCCGTGGAGGCTGTTCGACAGGCTTGCCGCTTTCCATTCGGCCACTTTTTGTCGGGCAAGGTCATGGTGGAGCGTGCGGTAGCGGTCCAGGAAGACGCGGATTGCCTGCGGATGCGGAAACAGCGACGGGAACGCCGCGACGGTAACCAGGAACGCCTTGTCCTCGCCGACGTCGAGCGCCCGCAGCGCCACCAGCAGCGACGAATAGTTCGTGCTTTCCGTCAGCGATCGCGCCGTAGCGAAATCAACACCCAGCGCGTCGGCCAATGCGGTCTGGAAGAAGGCGGCATTGCCCGTCAGCGCCGTCTCCCGCAATTTCACATAGGTCGAGCCGTCGGGCGCGTTGATGTTGGCGGTCCCCTTATGCTCATAGCCGACGATGTGTTCATAATCGGCCATGACCTCGCGCAGCCGGTGCCGCGCCGTCTCGGCGGCGTGCCCGGCCGGGGCTGGCGCATCCGCCTTCGCTGGAGCGGCTTCGACGGGACCGGCTACATTTTCTGCCGGTGTATTGGTTCGCACCAATGTCGGCTTTTCCAGCACCCTGATGAGATCGGCGATTGCCGGGGTCAAGCCCTTGCGCCGCGCGATCGCGCGGGCATGGGGAAGGCCATGCCGTCCGATCAGGGCAATGAGGTCGACGTCACCAAGCGCATGCGAGCGGATCAGCAGCGGAGCGGCAATGTCCACCGGTTCGTCGCAAAGACGGCGAACCAGCGCTGGTGGCGGATATTCGCATTCGGACAGGGCGGCGGCGACGAAGCGGCGCGATTCAACCGAAACGCCGTCGAAAAGCGGCAGGGCCAGATCGTCGATCTGCGCGATCTCGCGCCGGGAAGGGCGGGTCAGCGAACAGAAGGCGGAAATGGCGGCGCGAAACAGCCTTTCGGCCTTGCCCGCCTGCCTTCGGCCCGGTTCGTCCCGGTCCGATTTGCCTCGGCCCGACTGTCCCTGGATGCTGATCTGCCTGAAATCCGACGATGACACGCGCGGTACGCCTTGATGCACTCGATACACGATGCCGTCTGCCCGACCGTTACAAGGCCGGCTTCACTGGGCGGCAACAACAACAAATTAGCGGCGATCCGTTAGCGTTCCGTTAACTCTCTGGGGGCCTTATTGACGATTGGAGGCGTTGCGTTGTGCTCCGGGCCAACCGAGAGGATGCACGAATCATGGGCAGAGTACTGTCTTTCATGCCGCGTCAGGCGGCGAGCGTTCCACCATCGTCAAATGCCGGGAAGCCGGCCAGCGTCATCATCTTTCCGGGCGTGCGCTATGAGCGTGGGCCAGGCGAGCGGCGGCCTGAGCAAGCTTCGAAGGCCGACATACAGGTCGCGGCGCCGGCGCCTCGCAGATAGCCATTCGCCGTTTCAGGGCTGGCGCAGGGTGCAGGAACTGTGCCCAAGAAAACGCATGACGGCTGGTTTCCAGGTTTCGTCCGGTACGAAGCTGCGCACCACCACAATGCCTTCGGCGATGGGCGCTTCGACGAAAACCGATCCTTGATATTCGGGTGGCAGATCCTTGCGCACCTCGATCATCTGGCCGGGCGTCAGCACGACCGCATCGAGCCGGCCTCTCGGCGCGCCATGGTCGTTGAAGCTATAGATGTTGTGGCCATTGCGGTCATACACCGAAACGGACCAGAACGGCACGGCCGCAGGCGGTCCTTTGAGCTGGACCATGCCATCGTTGAGATTAAAGCGGCAGGCAGCC
>DASYCS010000078.1:0-4120 GCA_036500025.1 Mesorhizobium sp.
GCCCTTGTCGCCCTCGCGGTTCTTGAAGAAATCATCGAAAAAGTCCTGGAATGGCGAGCCTTCGGGCAGTTGCGGCATCGGCACCGCGCCTGGGCCTTCGGTTCCCTTCACCGTCTGCGAGGTCGAGATGTTGACCACCGCGCCCAGCAAACCCTGCGCCAGGTCGGCAACCGATTCCGGCCCATGTCCGGTTGTCGACGCCGCATAGGCGGGCGCCGCGGCGCTGCCGCCAAGCAGCAACAGGGCGATGGTTGCGGCACGAGCGCGCGAAAGAATTTTGGACGTCATCGAGGCTCCCGGCATTCAAAAAAGCATGCGCTGTGCAAACAGCGCCACGCGCCATGTTGGCAATAAATACGGCACGTTTGCGGCCTTGGCCATGCAGGACCGCCAAATCCCTGTGCTTTATTCCCGCTAAGGAAACTGGTTCCGTCGCTTGCCATACCGCGACATAGTTCGATCAATAATCCGTCAGACGAAAAGCGTGCCTTCCGCGACTTTCACGGCATGGCCGCCGATCCTCGCCGAAGCCAGCACGCCCTGCGCCACATCGAGTTCAAGGCGAATCCGCGATGGGCGTCCCATCTCCAGCCCCTGTTCCAGCCAGAAGCGCGAGGCGCCGTCGCGTGGGCCGTCGAAATGCATGATGGCGCCGGCAAAAGCCGCGGCCGCTGATCCGGTCGCCGGATCTTCGTAGGATGGCGTGCCCGGCACGATCATCCGGACATGGAACGCATTTTCGTGGTTCACCGTCTCGCGGCAATAGATATAGGGACTGGCGAAAGCCCATTCGCTTTTCTTCGGAGCGAGCTTCGCCCACGCCTCATTGTCCAGCCTTACCCTGGCCGCCGCCTTCAGATCGGCAACGGGAACGGTCACATAAGGAACGCCAGCCGACCAGAACGAGACATGATGGTTCTCGAAGCCGACCTCCTGCGGCGCAAGCCCGAGCGCGGCGCCAATCGCCTCGGCGTCGCAATTGAGCGCTAGGCGCTCCGGCAGCTTGGCCAGATCGAACTCGCCATAGGCAGCGCCGTCGTTTTTGGCGACTGCGCAGCGCACCGGGCCGATATTTTCTTCCAGCACGAAAATGCCGTCCGAACTGTCGCCCATTTCGGCCAGCGCGACCGCCGTGCCAACGGTTGGATGGCCGGCAAAAGGCATTTCATAATCCGGCGTGAAGATGCGGACGCGAGCGCGGTGCCGCGGGTTTTCCGGCGGCAGTACGAACGAGGTTTCCGACAAGTTGAATTCGCGCGCGATGGCTTGCATCGCTTCGCTATCGAGACCTTCGCTGTCCAGCACGATGGCCAACGGGTTGCCGGCAAAGCGCTTGGCCGTGAAAACATCGTAGAGCAGGTATTTACGGCCGCGCATCGACAAACTCCTCGACTCATTGCCAACATGGGCGAAATTTAATTTGAAATCCGGGCCGTTAGGCCTGATTTGTCATCGCATAGGGACAACAGGCAACATAGGGGTCCAGCGTGGACCAGATTGTCAATCCGCCAGCAATGGAAACGACTTCGGCCATCGAGGCGGCCCTTGGTCTCGACCATGGCGGCCCGGGTAAGAAACGCCGCCGTGGCTGGCTTTACGTGCTGGCGGCGCTTGTCCTCATCGCAGCCGCCATCGTCGGCTATCGCATGTATGCCAATTCGGCCGTCAGGATCGACTACACGACCGTCCCGGCGGCCACCGCCGATCTTACCGTCCAGGTTTCGGCGACAGGCACTCTTCAACCGCTGACACAGGTCGATATTTCAAGCGAGCTTTCCGGCGTCATCCGCTCGGTCGCCGTCAACGAAAACCAACAGGTCAAGAAGGGCGACGTGCTGGCGGCGCTCGATACCTCCCGCCTTGAGGCCCAGATCGAGCGGGCGCAGGCTTCGGCAAGCGCGGCCGAGGCCAATGTCGAGACCGCCCGCATCACCGTGAAAGAGAATGAACAGGCGCTTGTGCGCACCGCCGAACTGGCCAAGCGCGGCCAGACGACGAACCAGGCGCTGGAGGCGGCCACCGCCACGCGCGACCGCGCCAAGGCAGCGCTCGACAGTGCCAACGCAAATCTCGCCATCTCCAATGCCGATCTGAAGCTACAACAGTCCGATCTCGAGAAGAGCACCATCTACGCCCCCATCGACGGCATCGTGCTGACCCGCTCCGTCGATCCCGGTCAGACCGTCGCCTCGTCGCTGCAAGCGCCGGTGCTCTTCGTCATAGCCGCCGATCTGAAAAGCATGGAATTGAAGGCTGCCATAGACGAGGCCGATATCGGTACGGTGAAGACCGGGCAGCACGCGCGTTTCACCGTCGATGCTTTCCCAGACCGTCCTTTCGACGCCGAAATTCGCGATATTTCCTTCGCCTCGCTGACCACGGATGGCGTGGTCACCTATGACGCCCGGCTGGAAGTCGCCAATGACGAACTTCTGCTGCGCCCCGGCATGACGGCAACCGTCTCCGTCGTGACCAAACAGGCCAAAAGCATACTTGCCGTTCCCGCCACCGCATTCCGCTACAAGCCCGCGCCAACCGCCCGCCGTGAAGGCGGCTGGAGCCTGACGAGCCTGTTCACCGGGCGGATGGGCGCACGCCGTGGCGGCAACCGCCAGCCGCAGGCGGCTGCGCCGACCGATGGCTCACGCACGCTTTACATATTGAAGAATGGCCGGCCACATGCGGTGGAAGTGAAAGTTGGCGCCACCAATGGCGATTTGACCGAAATCCTCTCCGGCCTTTCCGAGGGCGATCAGGTCATCACGGCATCGCAGCAGCGGGGCTGACCCGATGGCAAAGCCGCTACTCATCACGTTCGACAAGGTCTGGAAGACCTATGGCCAGGGCGAAGCGCGGGTCAATGCATTGGCCGGCGTCGATCTCTCCATCCGCCAGGGCGAATTCGTCGCCATCATGGGGCCTTCGGGATCGGGCAAGTCGACCTCGATGAACATCATCGGCTGCCTCGATACGCCAAGCGCCGGCACCTATTCCTTCATGGGCGTCGACGCCGGGCGGCTCGACCGCGCCCGCCGCGCCACCCTGCGCAATCTCTATGTCGGCTTCGTCTTTCAGGGCTACAACCTGCTGCCCCGCACCACGGCGGCTGAAAATGTCGAACTGCCGCTGATTTATCGCGGAGCCGCCGCCGGCGAGCGACGCGCACTTGCCATGCAGGCGCTGGCCGAGGTCGGCCTGACCGGGCGTGAGCACCACACGCCAGCCGAACTTTCCGGCGGACAGCAACAGCGTGTCGCCATTGCGCGCGCCATCGTCACCAGACCGACGCTTCTCGTCGCCGACGAGCCGACCGGCAACCTCGACACCGCGCGCAGCCACGAAATCATGGAGCTTTTGACCCGGCTCAACACCGAACTCGGCCTGACCGTGGTGATGGTCACCCATGAGGCGGACATCGCCGCCTATGCCCGACGCACCATCCGCTTTCTAGACGGCCATGTCGCTTCCGACATGGCCGGATTGGAAATGGCCCAATGATCTGGGAAACCGTTCGCCTGGCACTTCTGTCCGTCAGGCGCAATGCGCTGCGCTCCTTCCTCACCTTGCTTGGCATCGTCATCGGCGTCGCCGCCGTTATCGCCATGCTGACCATCGGCAATGGCACCACGCAAAAGGTCAAGGCGGATATTTCCAAGCTGGGTTCCAACCTGCTTGTCGTGCGGTCGGGCCGCGCGGCGGGGCCGAGCGCCAACGATACCATTGCGCGCCAGCTCAACGACGGCGACGTGGCGGCGCTTCGCAAGCACCTGACCGGCGCTCGCGCCATATCGCCGGCTTCCCAGAAGCAGGTCCGCATCATTTTCGGCACGGAAAACCTCACCAGCGGCGTCACCGGCACTGATAGCGACTATCTGATTGCGCGCGACTGGAAATTGACCGCCGGGCGGGCCTTCTCGGATTCGGAAACGCGCAGCGGCACCGCAGTCTGCCTGATCGGCGAGACGGTGCGCCAGCAATTCTTCGGCGCGGGCGACCCGGTTGGCGAGACGGTGCGCGTCAACCGCACTTCATGCAAGATCGTCGGCCTGCTCGAATCGAAGGGCTTCACCGGCTTTGGGCAGGACCAGGACAATGTGGTGCTGATGCCGCTTGCCGCCTA
>DASYCS010000079.1:0-2733 GCA_036500025.1 Mesorhizobium sp.
GACGCAAGCGCAGATCAACACGCTGCTGGTCGAACTGGGCCGTGAAGGCAAGCGCGTGGTGCGGCTCAAATGCGGCGATCCGCTGGTGTTCGGCCGTGCGGGCGAGGAGATGGCGGCGCTGCGCGAGGCGAATATTTCCTACGAGGTGGTGCCCGGCGTAACTGCCGCCTTTGCCGCAGCCGCCGATTTTGAACTGCCGCTGACATTGCGCGGCGTGACCTCGTCGATGGTGTTCACCACCGGGCATGACCTGAAAGGCAAGTCGCTGCCGGATTGGGCGAAGCTTGCCATCTCCGGGGCGACGGTCGCCGTCTATATGGGGCGCTCGGTCGCGGCGGAAGTCGCGGGCCGGCTGGTCGCGTCGGGCCTTTCTCCCGACACGGCGGTGGCGGTGGTGGAAAACGCCAGCCTTGTCAACCGCCGCCGCTTCCACGGCACGCTGGCCGACCTGCCTTCGTTGCAGGGGAGGGTCGACCTGGACGGGCCGGTCATGACCATTATCGGCGATGCCGTCGCCGGGGCGAATTTCGAAGGCTCGCAGCCGTTGGCGGCGCGGCGCAGCGCGCGCACGGATCGCGCCATGGAAGGAATGCAGGCATGAAAGTTCTGACCGCTAACCGGCTGATCGATGGCGAAGCCGTATGGTACGCCGACGGCGTCTGGGTCGAGGCCATCGACGCCGCCGAAATTGCCGGCGACAAGGCCGGTGAAGAACGCCTGGATGAGGCGGGCAAGGCCGCGTCGGCGGCTAATCTGGTGGTCGATGTCAACCTGATCGATGTCGAGATGCTCGACGGTTCCATTCACCCGACGCGGCTGCGCGAACGCATCCGCGCCAAGGGCCCGACCATTCGCAACGATCTCGGCAAGCAGGCCCGCTTCCAGCGGGCGGCGTAGGAACAGAAACAGGCCCATTGCGCGACTGAAGCCTCAAGGGAAGACCCCATCTTAAGGGACCATCATGTACCGCTACGACGAATTCGATCATGCCTTTGTGAAGGCCCGTGTCGCCCAGTTCACGGACCAGGTGGAGCGGCGGCTTGCCGGCGAGTTGACCGAGGACGAGTTCAAGCCGCTGCGGCTGATGAACGGCGTCTACCTCCAGCTTCACGCCTATATGCTGCGCATTGCCGTTCCCTATGGCACGCTGCATGCGCGGCAGTTGCGGATGCTGGCGCATATCGCGCGCAAATATGACAAGGGCTACGGCCATTTCACTACGCGCCAGAACATCCAGTTCCATTGGCCGGCGCTGTCGGACGTGCCGGCGATCCTGGCCGACCTGGCGTCGGTGGAGATGCATGCCATCCAGACCAGCGGCAATTGCATCCGCAACGTGACGGCCGATCATTTCGCCGGCGCCGCCGCCGACGAAGTGGCAGACCCGCGCCCTTACGCCGAAATCCTGCGCCAATGGTCGTCGGTTCATCCGGAATTTTCCTACCTGCCGCGCAAGTTCAAGATCGCGGTGACCGGGGCGGAGCGCGACCGCGCCGCCATCAAGACGCATGATATCGGCCTGCACCTGAAGAAGAACGAGAAGGGCGAGCTTGGCTTTGCCGTCTATATTGGCGGCGGACTTGGCCGCACGCCGATGGTCGCCAAGAAAATCCGCGATTTCCTGCCGCAGGAGCACCTGCTTTCCTACACGACGGCGATCCTGCGCGTTTACAACCTGCACGGCCGTCGCGACAACAAGTTCAAGGCGCGGATCAAGATCCTCGTCCACGAGACCGGAACGGAAGAGCTGGCAAGCTGGATCGATGCCGAGTGGCAGGCGTTGAAGGACGGCGAGCTCAAGCTGCCGGAACAGGACGTTGCCGCCATTGGGGCCTATTTCGCGCCGCCGCCACTGATGGAGCGCCCGGAGGGCGACGACAAGGTTCGGCTGGACCGGCTGGATTCGCGTTCGTTCAGCGAATGGCTGGGGCAGAACGTTACGACGCACCGCAATCCCGACTATGCGGCGGTGACGGTCTCGCTCAAGGGCATCGGCGAAACGCCGGGCGACATCAGCGACAGCCAGATGGAGGCGATCGCAGACCTTGCCGAACGCTACGGCTTCGATGAAGTGCGGGTGACGCATGAGCAGAACCTCGTTTTGCCGCATGTGGCGCGCGCCGATCTCAAGGCCGTCTATGACGGGCTGGTGGAAACAGGCCTGGCGACCGCCAATCTGGGCTTGATCAGCGATATCATCGCCTGCCCCGGCCTCGACTATTGCGCGCTGGCCAATGCGCGCTCCATTCCGGTTGCCCAGCAGATTTCACAGCGCTTTTCCTCGCTGGAGCGCCAGCGGGAAATAGGCGAGCTGAAGCTGAAGATTTCAGGCTGCATCAATGCCTGCGGGCACCATCATGTCGGCCATATCGGCATTCTCGGCGTCGAGAAAAAGGGCGCCGAGCTGTACCAGATCACGCTTGGCGGATCGGCGGACGAGAACACCACCGTTGGCGAAATCATCGGGCGCGGCTTTGGTCCCGATGAGATCGTCGATGCCGTCGAGGCCATTGTCGAAACCTACCTGTCCATCCGCAATGACCAATCGGAACGTTTCCTCGACGTCTATCGCCGGGTCGGGCCGGCGCCGTTCAAGGAGGTGCTCTATGGAGCAGAAGCCAAGGCTGCTTGAGCAGGCAGCCGGCGCGGAAGCAGGCGTTGCCGCCGACGCGGCGGGGCTGGACGCGCTTTATGGCCACCTGCCGGCGCTGGAGATCATCGAGCAGTCGGCTA
>DASYCS010000080.1:0-12653 GCA_036500025.1 Mesorhizobium sp.
TTGGCGTCCACGGAGGCCATGGATTTCAAAAGGATCGCGGCGTCGCGCACGTCGCGCGCGATCGGGCCGGCCTGATCGAGCGACGAGGCGAAGGCAACGATGCCCCAGCGCGAGCAGCGGCCATAGGTCGGCTTGATGCCGACCGTGCCGGTGAACGCCGCCGGCTGGCGGATCGAGCCGCCGGTGTCGGTGGCGGTCGCGCCCGCGCACAGGAAGCCGGAGACCGCCGAGGCCGAGCCGCCGGACGAGCCGCCCGGCACCAGTTGCCTGTTCGAACCCGTGGCGCGCCACGGGTTGACGACAGCGCCATAATAGGAGGTCTCGTTGGACGAACCCATGGCGAACTCGTCCATGTTGAGCTTGCCCAGCATGACCGCGCCGTCTGCCCACAGATTGGCGGTGACGGTCGATTCATAGCGTGGCTTGAAGCCGTCGAGCACATGGCTTGCCGCCTGCGTATGCACGCCTTCGGTGCCGAACAGATCCTTGACGCCGAGCGGGATGCCTTCCAGCGCGCCGCCTTCGCCCTTGGCCAGCCGGGCGTCGGAGGCCTTGGCCATGGCGCGCGCCTTGTCGCCGGTCACCGTGACATAGGCGTTGAGCGAAGGATTGGCCTGCTCGATCGCCGCCAGATAGGCATCGGTGATCTCGCTCGCGGTGATCTCTCTCGCCTGTAGCTTGGCGCGGGCCTGCGAAATCGTCAGTCGGGTTAGGTCGCTCATCAGGCAAGGCTCTTTTCGTAGAAACGGGAATGGCCGGAATCGGGATAATCGAGCACCGCGCCACAAACTTGGAAGCCACCGTGTTCATAGACGCGGTAGGCTGGTTCGAAACCGGGGGCCTCGCCGGTTTCCAGCACGACGCGAGCCAGCCCTTTTTGCCGGGCAAGCCGCTCGATGTTTTGCAACAGTTGTGCGCCGACGCGCTGGCCACGTACTTGCGGCCGGGTGAACATGCGCTTGACCTCGCCAAGGCCATCACCATGTTCCTTGAGCGCGCCCATGCCCACCGCTTGGCCAGCCTCGTCGCGCGCGACGAACAAGGTCGTCGACGGATCGGCCATCTGCTCGACGGTTAGCTGGAACTGGAATTCGCGTGGCGTCAGCGGGCGCATATGAGCGTCCAGCGCAGCGACCATTTCGCGCACATCGTCCTGAAGCGGCGTCTCAATGGCGATCTCGACGGCCATCCAGCGCTATTCCACCACCTTCGGCACGAGGAAGAAGCTTTCTTCCGTCGCCGGCGCGTTGGCGACGATATCGGCGGCCTTGCCGCCATCGGTGACGACATCCTGCCGCTTCTTCATCGCCATCGGCGTGACCGATGTCATCGGCTCCACGCCCGTGACATCGACTTCGTTCAGCTGCTCGACAAAGCCGAGGATCGCATTGAGTTCGCCAGCCATGCGCTTTGCGTCCTCCTCGCTCACCGCAATGCGGGCAAGGCGCGCGACGCGCTTTACAGTCACAAGATCAACGGACATTTGTTCAGCCTTTTAAACCAGCCCGCGCTATAGCCGCGCCGCGCCGCGCGCGCAACATGCCCGGTGTTGCTAGACCTCTATCGTTGCGCCAATCTTCGGGCGGGCGATCTCGATGCCCGAACCTTCCATCCCCGCCGTGAACTTGTCGGCGGTCTGGTCGATCATCGGGAAGGTGCCGAAATGGCAAGGCACCACCGTCTCGAACTTGAAATAACGCTGGCAGGCCAGCGCTGCCACCGCGCCGCCCATGGTGAAGCGGTCGCCTACCGGCACGATGCCGATTTGCGGCTGATGCAGTTCGTGGATCAGCGCCATGTCGGAGAAGATATCGGTGTCGCCCATATGGTAGAGCGTCTTGTCGTTGGTGAAGTGCAGCACCAGCCCGCCGGGATTGCCGAGATAGGTGTTCTGGCCGTCCTTGCCCTGCGAGGAAGACGAGTGCAGCGCCTGCACGAAGGTGGTGGTGAACGAGCCGCAATCGACCGTGCCGCCAATATTGCCGGGATTGATCCTGTCGCCGCTGACGCCCTTGCCGACCAGGTACATGCAAAGCTCGAAATTGGCGACGAGCTGCGCGCCGCTTTTCTTCAGCACCTCGGCGGCGCCGCTGATATGGTCGTCATGGCCATGCGTCAGCA
This sequence comes from Mesorhizobium sp., assembly GCA_036500025.1. Taxonomy (GTDB): domain Bacteria; phylum Pseudomonadota; class Alphaproteobacteria; order Rhizobiales; family Rhizobiaceae; genus Mesorhizobium. Next base: position 2,122 of record DASYCS010000080.1, read on the forward strand.
AGACGTGGGTGACGCCTTCAGCCGGCTTTTCCCAGCCGCCATCCCATGAGGGATTGCCGATAAGGTATGGATCGATCAGGATTTTGGCGTCCGCCGTCTCTATCGCAAAGGCGGAATGGCCGTACCAGGTCAGTTTCATGCAGGCGTCTCCTCGATTTTAGGTTCGCCCAAGGATAGAACGCTGACGACTTGAGTCAAAGGAAAGCCTGTGGGCACACTTACTATTGAAGAGCTACCCGCGCGGCTGGCCGACGGCAAGACGCTGGCCGGACTGGATCTCGGCGACAAGACAATCGGCGTGGCCGTTTCGGACAGGAATTTTTCGTTCGCCCATCCGCGCCCGGTGATCATGCGCAAGAAGTTCACGCTGGACGCCACGGCGCTGCTTTCGCTTCTCCAGAAAGAAAATGTCGGCGCGATCGTCATCGGCCTGCCGGTCAACATGGACGGTTCCGAAGGGCCAAGCGCCCAGCGCTCGCGCGCCTTCGTGCGCAATATGGGACCGCTGTCGGACCTGCCATTCGTCTTGTGGGACGAGCGGCTATCGACCGTCGCGGTCGAGCGGACGCTGATCGAAATGGATTTTTCGCGCAAGAAGCGCGCCGGCAAGATCGATTCGGCGGCGGCCGCCTTTATTTTGCAGGGAGCCCTCGACCGGCTCCGTGCCTTGAACGGCCCTGCCCCATCCAGCGATCGCGCATAGACCTGATCCAGCCGGCGATGGTACGGCGACGGCGAAATGCCCAGATCGCCATCACCAAAAGCGAATCGAAAAAACAGGCCTTGGCGACCATGCCGGGAATGATTTTCGGATCGATGCCCAGCATCTGTCCGTAAAGCTCAAAAACCAGGTCGTGCAACTGGCGGCTCAGCATGACGTAGCCGAAGTTCATGTCGTTCAGCGACAGGAAATACCAGCCCCAGAACAGGACCAGCGGCGCTACCCAGGCGGCGAACAGATAGCGCATCAGAATGGCCTTCCCGTATCCGTCGCGACATTGCCGGAAAGGCGCGCCGGCATTTGTGCTGTCAGGAACGGAATCAACAGGGGCCGCATGGCGTTTCCAATTTGGTAACCATAACTGTGAGCCTTGCGGAGGAACGCCGCAATGGAAACCATTTGTTAAGGTTAACGGAAATTCACAAGTGCTGGAATGCACTGTTGGGGCATGAGCAGTTCCGATTTTTACTGAATCGACAGAACCGCTTTATCTCTTGGTTTTGGCCGCATTTCCGGACGCAAAACCGTTTCACCCTTTTGCTGGAAATGCTCAGTTCGTCGGCGGATAGAGCGTATCGACGATCATTCGCGCGTCGTGGCGGGCGTCGATCATGCCATAGGTGTTGCGCCATTGGCCGGCGAGCCGCGTCTCGACAAAGGCGTCGGCGATGCGCCCCGCACCCAGCCGGCGCAATTCGGCGGCAGCCGCCGAAAGCGCCAGTTGCTCGGTCAGCAGCCGTGCCGACCCCTCGTCGGTTTCAGCCACCTGCATGGCCGCCCTCAGCACGCCGATGGTGCCGCGTCCGCCGGCGCCGAGGTCGCGGTCGATGCCGGCCAGAACTTCCTCGAACAGGCCCGGCGCGCGGGTAAGCACGCGCAGCACGTCGAGCGCCATGACGTTGCCGGAGCCTTCCCAGATCGCGTTGACCGGCGCTTCGCGGTAATAGCGCGCCAACGGCGTTTCCTCGACATAGCCGTTGCCGCCCATACATTCCATCGCCTCGTAGAGCAGCGACGGCGCGATCTTGCAGACCCAGTATTTGACCACCGGCGTCATGGCGCGGGCAAAAGCCGCCTCGCCGCGGTCGCCCGCCGCTTCATCGAACGAGCGCGCCAGCCGGAACGAAAGCGCGGTGGCGGCGGCGACATCGAGCGCCATGTCGGCCAAAACGCGCTGCATCAGCGGCTGGTCGACCAGCTTTGCGCCGAACACCTGCCGATGGCGCGTATGGTGGACGGCCTCCGCCAGCCCGGCGCGCATCAGCGCGGAGGAGGCGACCGCGCAATCCAGCCGCGTCAGCGTCACCATGTCCATGATGGTCTTCACGCCGGCGCCCGGCTCGCCAACCATCTCGCCGATGGCGTTGTCGAACTCGACTTCCGACGAGGCGTTCGAGCGGTTGCCCAACTTGTCCTTCAGCCGCTGGAAACGGAAGCCGTTGCCGGTGCCGTCGCCCAATATGCGCGGCACCATGAAGCACGACAGGCCCTCCGCCGCCTGTCCCAGCACCAGGAAGGCATCCGACATCGGCGCCGACATGAACCATTTATGGCCGGTGAGGCGATAGAATCCGGTACTGCCCGCGCGCTCGGCGCGGGTGGTGTTGGCGCGCACATCGGTGCCGCCCTGCTTTTCGGTCATGCCCATGCCGAGCGTCAGCCCGGTCTTTTCCACCGGCGGCTTCTGGCTCTGGTCATATTTGCGGGTGGTGACGCGCGGCGCCCATTCGCGGAACAGCTTCGGGCTTGCCATCAACGCCGCCAGCGAGGCGCTGGTCATGGTGAGCGGGCACAGATGCCCGGCTTCCAGTTCGGCGGTGAGGTAAAAGCGCGCGGCGCGCACCTGGTGGCGGCGGCCTATCTCGGCATCGCCATTTTCCCAGATGGAAGAATGCAGCCCGTTGGCGACCGAGCGCCGCATCAAGGCATGATAGGCCGGGTGAAATTCGACCTGGTCGAGCCGCCGTCCCTGCCGGTCGTGCGTCTTCAGCTTCGGCGTTTCGGTGTTGGCGAGGCGGGCGAGGTCCTGCGCCTCATGCGTCAGCACGAAACGGCCCAGTGCATCGAGGTCCTTGCGCACCGGCTCGGAAAACTGCTCGGCAAGCTGGATCAGCAGCGGGTCGCCGCGCCATGCATTGCCACCCGTCAGCGGCGGGGGCTGGTTCGTCACGTCGTCGCTCACGCCCTGTTCCCATGCTCGAAGGCTGCGGCCAAGAATCCGCGCATTGGCGTCGTTATAGCCTAAGGCCGGCGAGGCGCGCGACGAAAATGACGGGGACAAGGCCGCTAATCCAAAGCCTGCGCTTGCTAGGCTTAACGCCGCGCCCTATAGCACCGCCCTGAGATGACCGATCAGATGACAGACGCCCCTTCCCTGCCGCTTTATCCTCATCGCCATCTTCTTGGCATCAGCACCCTTTCTCCCACCGATATAGAACTGCTGCTCGACCGTGCGGACCGCGCGGTGGCGATCTCGCGCCAGCCGGAGAAGAAAACATCCACCTTGCGCGGGCGCACGCAGATAAACCTGTTCTACGAGGCATCGACCCGTACGCAGTCTTCGTTCGAACTGGCCGGCAAAAGGCTCGGCGCCGATGTGATGAACATGGCGGTGGCGAGTTCTTCGGTGAAGAAGGGCGAAACGCTGATCGACACGGCGATGACGCTGAACGCGATGCGGCCGGACATCCTGATCATCCGCCATCAATCGGCAGGCGCCGCCGCCCTTCTGGCGCAGAAAGTCGGTTGCTCGGTGGTCAATGCCGGCGACGGCGCGCATGAGCACCCGACACAGGCGCTGCTCGACGCCCTGACCATTCGCCGCGCCAAGGGGCCGCTTTCGAAACTGATCGTGGCCATCTGCGGCGACATCCTGCATTCGCGCGTGGCGCGCTCCAACATCATGCTGCTCAACGCGCTGGGCGCGCAGGTGCGGGTGGTCGCGCCCTCGACGCTGTTGCCTTCCGGCATTGATCGCATGGGCGTCATCGTCGCCAAATCCATGGCCGAGGGCTTGAAGGACGCCGACGTGGTGATGATGCTGCGCCTGCAACGCGAGCGCATGGCAGGCGCATTCGTGCCTTCGGTGCGCGAATATTTCCATTATTTCGGGCTTGATGCCGAAAAGCTGAAGGCTGCCAAGCCCGACGCGCTGGTGATGCACCCCGGCCCGATGAACCGAGGCGTCGAGATCGCCTCCGAGATCGCGGACGGGCCGCAAAGCGTTATCCAGGAACAGGTGGAAATGGGCGTCGCCGTGCGCATGGCGGTGATGGAGGCGCTGCTCGACCCGCGCCGCAACGAAGGGCGCGGCGCATGAGCATCACCGTTTTCCAGCGCGCCCGTATCGTCGATCCTTCGCGCGGCATCGACGAGGTCGGCTCGGTCGTCGTCGACGGTAAGAAGATCCTAGCGGCCGGCAAATCCGCACTTAACCAGGGCGCACCCGAAGGCGCCACGGTCGTCGACTGCGTCGGCAAGGCTATCCTGCCCGGCCTGATCGATTCCCGCGTCTTCATTGGCGAACCGGGCGGCGAGCACCGCGAAACCATCGCCTCGGCCAGCCATGCCGCTGCGGCCGGCGGCGTCACCTCCATCGTCATGATGCCCGATACCGATCCGGTCATCGACAATGTCGCGCTGGTCGAGTTCGTGCTGCGCACGGCCAAGGATACGGCAAGCATCAACGTGTTCCCCGCCGCCGCCATCACCAAGGGGCTGGAGGGGCGCGAGATGACCGAGTTCGGCCTGTTGCGCGAGGCGGGCAGCGTCGCCTTCACCGATGGCCGCCACACCATCGCCAGTTCGCTGGTCATGCGCCGCGCGCTGACCTATGCGCGCGATTTCGGCGCGATGATCGCGCATGAAACGCAGGATGGCGACCTCGCCTCGCAGGGCGTGATGAACGAAGGGCTTTATGCAAGCTGGCTTGGCCTTTCGGGCATTCCGCGCGAGGCCGAAACCATTCCGCTGGAGCGCGACCTTTCCTTGGCCCGGCTAACCGGCGGGGCCTATCACGCCGCCAAGATTTCCACCGCGATGGCGGCAGGCGCCATTGCGCGCGCCAAGGCGGACGGCGCCAATGTCAGCGCCGGTGTTTCGATCCACAATCTGTCCCTCAACGAAAACGATGTCGGCGAATACCGCACGTTTTTCAGGCTGACGCCGCCGCTGCGGGCCGAGGACGACCGGCTGGCGATGATCGAGGCCGTCAAGGACGGCACCATTGACGTCATCGTTTCCTCGCATGACCCGCAGGACGTGGACACCAAGCGCCTGCCCTTCGCCGACGCGGCGGCCGGCGCGATAGGGCTGGAGACGCTGCTGGGGGCCGGCTTGCGGCTTTACCACAATGGCGATGTTTCGCTGTTGCGGCTGGTGGAAGTTCTCTCCACCGCCCCGGCCAGGCTTTACGGCCTGCCGGGCGGCACCTTGAAACCCGGCGCCCCGGCCGACTTCGTTCTGGTCGACCTCGACGAGCCATGGGTAGTCAGCGAAAGCATCATCCGGTCGCGTTCGAAAAACACCTGCTTCGAGGGTGCGCGGCTGCAAGGCAAGGTCTTGCAAACCATGGTTGCAGGCAGCACAGTGTTTTCGGCTTAGGCTGGCATCCAGCCCATCGGGGAGAGCCATGACCATCACTTCCATCATCGCCTTGATATTCGGCTATCTACTTGGCTCCATCCCCTTCGGCCTTCTGTTGACCCGCGCCGCCGGGCTGGGCGACGTGCGCTCGATAGGCTCCGGCAACATCGGCGCGACGAACGTGCTGCGCACCGGCCATAAGGGGCTGGCGGCCGCAACATTGATACTCGATGCGCTGAAAGGCACCGTCGCGGTGCTGGTCGCCGCTCATTTCGGGCCGGAGCTTGGCCTGTGGGCGGGCTTCGGCGCGTTTATCGGCCATCTCTTTCCGGTCTGGCTGGGCTTCAAGGGCGGCAAGGGCGTGGCCACCTATCTCGGCGTTTTGATCGGCCTTGCCTGGCAGGGCGCGCTGGTGTTCGCGGCGGTGTGGCTCGTGATGGCTGCCGTCCTTCGCTATTCCTCGCTTGCGGCTCTGGCCGCCGCCGTCATCGTGCCGATCGTGCTGTGGTTCCAGGCATCGCCGCAAATTGCCGGCTTGTTTGCGCTGATGAGCGTGATCGTCTTCATCAAGCACCGCGCCAACATCGCCCGGCTGATGGCGGGCACAGAGGGCCGAATCGGCAAAAAGGGATGAAGGAGCGCGCCGTCGCGCCGCATCTCAGCGATCGGCAGCGGCTTGCCTGGCTTCGGCTGATCCGCACACAGAACGTTGGACCGGCCTCATTCCGCGATCTCATCAACCGATTCGGTTCGGCGGAAGCCGCGCTTGAAATGCTGCCGGAACTGATGATCTCTGGCGGCCTGAACAGGCTCGTCCGCATTCCAACGGTCGCCGAGGCGGAAGCCGAAATGGAAGCCGCCGGAAAGGCCGGCGCGCGTTTCGTCGGCATCGGCGAACCGGGCTACCCGCCGCTTTTGCGAAACATCGACCATCCGCCGCCACTGCTTGCGCTGAAAGGCGATGGCGCTGTTTTCGACCTGCCGGCGATCGCCATCGTCGGCGCGCGCAACGCTTCGCTTGCCGGCATCAAGATGGCGCGGACGCTGGCCGCCGAACTTGGCCGGCAAGGATATGCCATCGTCTCGGGCCTGGCGCGCGGCATCGACACGGCGGCCCACCAGGGAAGCCTGGCGACCGGCACCGTCGGCGTGTTGGCGGGCGGGCTGGATATGCCCTACCCGCCTGAGAATACCGGCCTTTTACACGACATCTGCGAACATGGCGGCGCCGTCGTCTCCGAAATGCCATTCGGCTGGCAGCCGCGCGCGCAGGATTTTCCACGCCGCAATCGGCTCGTTGCCGGCGCGGCTTTCGGGCTGGTCGTGGTGGAAGCGGCAAAGCGCTCCGGCTCGCTGATAAGCGCAAGGCTGGCCGGCGAAATGGGACGCCTGGTGTTTTCCGTGCCGGGATCGCCGCTCGACCCGCGCGCCGGGGGAACCAACGGGCTTTTGAAGGATGGCGCCATTCTCGTCACCGAAGCGGCGGATGTGCTGGAAGCTATCGCACCGCTGACCGGCGCGCCCTCAAGAACCAGCCTGGAGGAGCCGCCGGACTTCTCGGCGACGCCACCGCCGGGCGAAGGCGACCGGGACCTCGTCATCGAGGCGCTAGGGCCGACGCCGGTATCGCCTGACGAGATCATCCGCCATACCCGCCTGCATCCCGCGCAGGTGTTCATGGTGCTGCTCGAACTCGATCTTGCCGGCAGGCTTGAACGCCATGCCGGCGGCAGCGTCTCGCTGGTTTTCTAGAAACGCCCCAAAAGGCCTGTGGTGGGCGGGGTGGGTATCGAACCCACGACCATTCGATTAAAAGTCGAATGCTCTACCACTGAGCTACCCGCCCGCCTCGCTTAATCGCCGTGCAGCAAGCCGGCGCGCGGCTTCGATTGCGACGCACACGCCGTCGGCATGCATCCATGCACAATTGGCGGAATTGCGAGCTTTCGCCGGCCAAACAAGGCCGGATGAAAGTGGGCGGAACATAGGGAGAGTGCCCTTCGCGGTCAACCGGAAAAAGAAGGCCCCGCGGCAGCCGTTTGGCGCGCCACGGCCGCTTGGGCGCGCACAACCGGGCCTTGCAAACGAAGAAGACGGCATATGTTAAAAAGCGGCGCTAAGCCATGACGCTTTATTAAATTCCCGTAACTATGAAAAGGTTGAGGGAACCAATATGTTCGCCTTCTCGTTGATGCACCACAAGGGACCAGAACCTTTTTTGAGGAGCAGATTATGAACAAGATTGTATCCGGCCTTTTGGCCACGGTTTTATCCATTTCGTTTGTCGGCGCGGAAATGCTGCCGGTAAACGCCGCATCCATCTATGTTCCGCAGACCTCGACTGCCATTTCTTCGGAGATCGTGCCTGTGGTCGACAGGGGCGGCGGCAATTTCAACCGAGGCCGCGTGTTCCGCCACGGTTCGCGCAATTCATGGAGCGGCAACCGCTCGTGGAATGGAAACCGCAACTATCGCGGTGGCGGCCGCGGCTACTGGAACGGACACCGCGGCTCCAGCTATTATCGTCGCGGCTACAGGCGTCACGGCAACCTCTGGTTCCCGCTGGCTGCGTTTGCCACAGGCGCGATTATTTCGGGCGCGATCGCCAATGACCGCCCGCCAGCCTATAGCGGCAATTCGCACGTCCAGTATTGCTACAACCGCTACAAGTCCTATCGGGCCTCGGACAATACATTCCAGCCCTATAACGGTCCGCGTCAGCAGTGCCGTTAAGCCCGACCAAGAAAACGATTGATTGAGAAAGCCCGCGCAAGCAATTGCGCGGGCTTCTTATTTTAGCGCGCGCTTGCGGTGCGCCTCACCGCATCACGCCAGCCTTTCAGCTTGGCCGTCCGCTGGCCGGCATCCATTTTCGGCTCGAAGCGGCGATCCAGCGCCCAGCTTTCGGCGAATTCTTCGGCCTGCGGCCACATACCGGCGCGCGAACCAGCCAGCCAGGCTGCGCCGAGAGCCGTGGTTTCGAGGATCGTCGGCCTGTCGACCGGCGCATCGAGAATGTCGGCCAACCGCTGCATGGTCCAATCCGAGGCGACCATGCCGCCATCGACCCGCAATACCGTCCCGGTCGTTTCGCCCTTCCAGTCCCTGCGCATGGCATCGAGCAGGTCGCCGCTCTGGTAAGCTACCGATTCGAGCGCGGCGCGGGCCAGTTCCGGCCGCCCCGAATTGCGCGTCAATCCGAAAATGGCGCCACGCGCATCGGCGTCCCAGTGCGGCGCGCCAAGGCCAACGAACGCCGGCACCAGATAAACATCCTGCGCCGGATCGGCCTTGGCCGCCAGCAGGCCCGCCTCGCCGGCCCGATCGATGATCTTCAACCCATCGCGCAACCATTGTACGGCTGCTCCAGCGATGAATATCGACCCCTCCAGCGCATAGGTGGTGCGCCCTTCCAGCCGGCAGGCGATGGTCGTCAGTAGCCGGTTCTTCGAGCGCACGATATCCGTGCCCGTATTGAGCAACGCGAAGCAGCCGGTGCCATAGGTGGATTTCATCATGCCCGGCTTAAAGCATGCCTGCCCGATGGCCGCTGCCTGCTGGTCACCGGCCACGCCCAAAATCCTGATGCCGGAGCCAAAGAGGCTTTTGTCGGTGACGCCGAAATCGTCGGCGCAGTCCTTCACCTGAGGCAGCATCCTGGCTGGAATATCCAATATTCCAAGCAGTTCCTTGTCCCACTCGTTCTTTTCGATGTTGTAGACCAGCGTGCGCGAGGCGTTGGTGGCGTCGGTGGCGTGCATCGCGCCGCCGGTCAGCCGCCAGATCAGGAAACTGTCGATGGTGCCGGCCAGCAGTTCGCCGCGCTCGGCGCGTTTTCTCGCGCCCTTCACCTTGCCCAGCAGCCACGCGATTTTGGTTGCCGAAAAATAGGGATCGAGCAGAAGCCCGGTCTTCTTCGTGAATTTTTTTTCCAGGCCCTGCTTTTTCAGTTTCTGGCAAAGGTTTGCCGTCCTGCGGTCCTGCCATACGATGGCTGGATGGATGGCTTTTCCGGTTTCACGGTCCCAGACGACAATTGTCTCGCGCTGGTTGGTTATGCCGATCGCCGCTACTTCAGAGGCTTGGCGCCCGGCCTTCTTCAGCGCCGCCTTGACCGACCAGACGACGCTGGACCAGAGTTCTTCAGGGTCATGCTCGACCCAGCCAGAGGCCGGATAAAATTGCGCAAATTCCTTCTGGCCAATGCCCGCGACCCTCATATGTCCATCGAACAGGATTGCGCGGGTCGATGTCGTTCCCTGGTCGATCGCCAGCACAAATCCCGTCATCTTCGCTCCCGATGGACAGATTACCGCATGTTCAGGGTTCGCATGAAATCTTCCAGCGCCGCCACCTGCCCGGCGTCGAAATGCAGGCCGCGCTTGGTGCGCCGCCACAGCACGTCCTCGGCGGTCATTGCCCATTCGTGGCCGGCCAGATAGCGCACCTCGGCCTCATGGAGGTCGCCGCCGAAATCGCGGCCGAGATCGGCCTGCGAGCGGGCCTCGCCCAGCAACAGCCGCGCGCGGGTGCCGTAGAGGCGGGTCAGCCGGCGCGCCAGCCGCTGGTCCAGAAACGGATAGGCCGCTTTGAGGCCCCGCACCTCGGCATCGAACCCGGTGGCCGGGAAATCGCCGCCGGGCAGCGGCGCGTTGGCCGTCCATGCCTTGCCGCGCTTGCCAAGAAAGCCCTCGATCTTCTCCAGCATCGATTCCGACAGGCGGCGATAGGTGGTGATCTTGCCGCCAAAGGCATCGACGATCGGCGCCCGCCCATCGCCGCCCTCGCCCTTCAGCACATAGTCGCGGGTCGCCTCCTGGGCTTTCGACGCGCCGTCATCATAAAGCGGCCGGACGGCGGAATAGGTCCATACAATGTCTGCGCGCCTGACCGGCTCCGCGAAATATTCGCTCGCGGCGGCACAGAGATAATCGATTTCGGCGTCGCTGATTTTCACGGCATGAGGGTCGCCGTCAAAGTCCCGGTCGGTGGTGCCGATCAGAGTGAAATCTTCCTCGTAAGGGATCGCAAAGATGATACGGCCGTCCTTATTCTGAAAGAAATAGGCGCGCGGATCTTCGAATTTCCTGCGCACCACGATGTGGCTGCCCTGCACGAGGCGAACATTGTGGACGTCCTGCCGCCCGACCACGCCCGACAGCACATGATCGACCCATGGCCCGGCCGCATTGACGAGCAGGCGAGCCTTGACCTCCTCGGTGCCGCC
>DASYCS010000081.1:0-3938 GCA_036500025.1 Mesorhizobium sp.
GCCACGATAGCGGGCTGGCGCGGTGCGGTTTCGACGATGGCCGCCATCTGGCTTTCCATTTTCGGGCGGCGAGCCGGAAGCGGCGCGCTATCGGGCACCAGCTCGAAGACGGGCGCATCGGCGGTTTCCACCGAGGCTTCCTCCTGCGCCGTGTCCTGCAACAGCACAGGCATCGAGGGGCCGACCAGCGCAGCGGCGTCGGTAGCATAGGCCACCTGAATTTCAGCGGAACCGGCAAGGGCCAGCGCGAGGCGCGACGAACGTTCAACCTCGGCGACCTGCGGGCCGAAGCGGGTGGCGGCGGGGCCGGCGCCGTCCAGCAAGGAAACGGCCTTCGCACCGGCAGGGTAGAAACGGTTCTTCAGCGGGGAAGGCAGGGCGGTATTCAGTTCCGCCATTTGGGTCGTTGAGCGGGCGAATGCCGCGGCGAGCTTGCCATGGGTCAATAAAGCCCGCGCCTTGTCGAAGCGACGCTTCGCGCGGGGCGACATGGCGGCGTCGGCTTCCAGCTGGGCATCGGCCTTGCGCGCCGTTCGCGGCGATTTCGCCTGCTGGACGATGTACTGCGCGCGCTGCGTGCAGCCGAACTGGCAATCACCGTGGCGTGGCGACGACAGCGTCGTTGCCAGCATCAGCCGATCCGGCATGGCCGCTTGCTGCGCCTTGGAAAAGTCGGCGGAGAAATGGGGAGGCGAAGCGATGGACGCGCCAAGGAATACGAGGCCGGCAACGGTCGCCGTCGAAAGGAGCGCCAGGCCGATGCCCGCACCCGATATCGCCATCCAGCGGAATGCGACCCGCGATCCGGGCAGCCCTCTGGACAAGGCAGCGGAATTGCCGCTGCGGTTTTCATCACGCATAAACGCCATACGACCAACTCTTCTCAACCGGCAAACACACGCATCGCCACAGGCGCGAAGAAAACCCTTCTTCGCAGGTGCAGATTTGCCACCGGTTGAATCAAAGGATGGGCAAAGATGGTTAACCAATCCCTGTACCAATCACTGTTTTTGGGTCCCGCGGCCCGTTTTTTTGGATGCTCCCCTCGTCGGAAAAGAAGGCGTTAAAACCCCTTCCGGGGTCTCAACTGCCTATTTTTGCCGGCGGAGTCAAGAAAGTGCGGTTTTTTCGTCACGCACCCGAAAAAACGATCGGACGAAAAAAAGATTTTGTGGATGGCAGGGCTTCGTTCAGATCCCGGTCACAAAGCCGTCCAGAACCTTCTTCTGGCCGGCTTTGTCGAAGTCGATCGTCAGCTTGTTGCCTTCGATGGCGGCAACGTTGCCGTTGCCGAATTTCTGGTGGAAAACGCGGTCGCCGACGGTAAAGGCCGACGGGGTGTCGGCCACGGACTTGGCCACCAGCTCGCCGTCGATGGTGCGGCCCTTTACCGAGCCGCGGCCGGCGCCATAGCCCGAATCGGTTTCACCGTAGCCGATGCGCTCGACCTGGTGGCCGGAACGCGTGCCCCAGTTACGGCTGGTTGCTTCGGTGCGGTTGGCCTGGGCGCGCTGCCAGCCCGGCGTGGCATAAGTGTTGGAGAACGCGCCCGATTTTTCGCCGCCGCCGGTCTCGCCCAGCTTGTCGAAGCGCGATGCACCGTAAGGGTTTTGCCGGCCGCCGGAGCCGCCGCCGCGTCCCGAAGCGAAGGACGAGCCGCCGTAGGGATTGCCGTAGCCGCCATAGGAATTGCCGCCTTCCTGCACCTCGACATGGGCTTCAGGCAGTTCATCGAGGAAGCGCGACGGAATGGTCGATTGCCATAGGCCGTGGATGCGGCGGTTCGAAACGAACCACAGATGCAGGTTCTTCTTGGCGCGCGTCAGGCCGACATAGGCCAGCCGGCGTTCTTCCTCCAGCCCGGAACGGCCGCCTTCATCCAGCGCGCGCTGGTGCGGGAACAGGCCTTCTTCCCAGCCGGGCAGAAAGACCGTTTCGAATTCGAGGCCCTTGGCCGAGTGCAGCGTCATGATGGAGACGGCGTCGAGGCTTTCGTTCTGCTCGGCATCCATGACCAGGGCGACATGCTCAAGGAAGGAGCGCAGCGATTCGTACTCCTCCATCGAGCGGATCAACTCCTTCAGGTTTTCCAGACGTCCCGGTGCTTCCGCCGAGCGGTCGTTCTTCCACATGTCGGTATAGCCGGACTCTTCAAGGATCGTCTCGGCCAGTTCGTTATGCGGAGTATTGTCGAGCGCTGCCTGCCAGCGGGCGAAATTAGCGGTGATCTCGCGCAGCGCGGCGCGGGGCTTGGGCTTCAGCTCGTCGGATTCGGCAAGGTTTCCCGCCGCCTCCAGCATCGGAATGCGCAGCGCGCGCGCCGTGTCATGGATCTGGCGGATGGCGGCTTCGCCCAGGCCGCGCTTCGGCACGTTGACGATGCGCTCGAAGGCGAGGTCGTCGGCGCCCTGGGCGACGACGCGCAGATAGGCCATGGCGTCGCGGATTTCCTGGCGCTCATAAAAGCGCGGGCCGCCGATGACGCGGTAGTTCAGACCGATCTCGATGAAGCGGTCTTCGAAGGAGCGCATCTGGAAAGAGGCGCGCACCAGGATCGCCATGTCGTTGAGCGCGTGCCCGGCGCGCTGATGGGCCTCGATGGTTTCGCCGATGGCGCGGGCTTCCTCGTCGGAATCCCATGCGGCATGGACATTGACCTTGGGGTCTTCCGGGTCCGGACGATCGGTAAACAGCGTCTTTCCTAGCCGTCCCTCATTATGGGCGATGAGGTGCGAGGCCGCGCCCAGAATGTGGGCGGTAGAGCGGTAGTTGCGCTCCAGCCGGATGACGGCGGCGCCCGGAAAATCCTTCTCGAAGCGCAGGATGTTGTCCACCTCCGCGCCGCGCCAGCCATAAATCGACTGGTCGTCGTCGCCGACGCAGCAGATGTTGATTTTGTTTTCGCTCGCGGGGGCTCTCTCGCTCACGGCCGAGCGCTCGCTTTGCTCGCTGGCCTGCGCGGGCGCGCCCGAAAAGTCGGGCGGGCGGCGGTCGCCGCCTCGGCCTTCGGCCGGAAGGTCGCCGCTGGATTTCGGCCGCTGCGCCAGCAGGCGCAGCCACATATATTGCGCCGTGTTAGTATCCTGGTACTCGTCGACGAGGATATATTTGAAGCGGCGGTGATATTCGGCCAGCACGTCGTGATGGGCGCGGAAAATGCGGATCGGGTGGCAGAGAAGGTCGCCGAAATCGCAGGCGTTCAGCGTCAAAAGGCGATCCTGATAGGCCTTGTAGAGTTCGCGACCCTTGCCGTTGGCGAAGGCGCGGGCATCGCCTTCGGGAATGTCGGCGGGGCCGAGGCCCTTGTTTTTCCAGCCGTCGATCATCTGCGCGAACTGCTTGGCTGGCCAGCGCTTGTCGTCGATGCCTTCGGCCTGGATCAGCTGCTTGATCAGGCGCACCACATCGTCGGTGTCGAGGATGGTGAAGTCCGAGCGCAGGCCGGCGAGTTCGGCGTGACGGCGCAAAAGCTTGACGCCGATGGAGTGGAAGGTGCCGAGCCACGGCATGCCCTCGATCGCCTCGCCGACGAGAAGGCCGATGCGGCTCTTCATCTCGCGCGCCGCCTTGTTGGTGAAGGTCACGGCCAGGATCTGCGACGGGAACGCCTTGCCGGTGGCAAGGATGTGGGCGATGCGAGTGGTCAGCACGCGGGTCTTGCCGGTGCCGGCGCCGGCCAGCACCAGAACCGGGCCTTCGGTGGTTTCCACCGCCAGCCTTTGTTCCGGGTTCAACCCCTTGAGATAGTCGGGCGCGCTGTTGCGGCCGCTGCGGGCAGCCATGGCGCGCGCGGCAATGCCCCCTGCTGGAGCGGCAGGAGCGCCCGTTGCGGCCGGCGGTTTGCGCGGGGCGGGCTCTTCGTCGAAAAAGGGAATGTCGTCAAATCCGGGCGTCATGCGGCTCAATGTAGTGATTCGGTCCTGAAAGGCAAAAGGAAG
>DASYCS010000082.1:0-3292 GCA_036500025.1 Mesorhizobium sp.
CGGATTTTCGCGCCGCGCCTTGCGGATCGATTGCTTGGCCTGCCGCACGGCCTCGCCGGTAACCGCACAGGTGTTGACGATAATGGCGCCGCCCGCAAGCGCGCCAAGCCCGGCGGCCTCGGCCTCGCGCCGCATCACTTCCGATTCGTAAGCGTTAAGCCGGCAACCGAAGGTGACGACTTCGATGCCCTTCGGCTCGATGCCCGTTACATCGCCCGCCATCAGGCAACGCTCTCTGCGTCTCGCGCGAAAGCGCCGGTCGCCGGGTCGAACGTGCCGGAAAACTCCCATTCGGCCGCACCGGTCAAAACCACATGGTCGTCTTCGCGCCAGTCGACCTGAAGCATTCCGCCGGGGGCCTGCAAGGTGACGCTGCGGCCGGTGCGCCTGGTGCGCGCGGCGGCGACCGCGGCGGCGCAAGCGGCCGAACCGCACGCCTTGGTCAGCCCCGCCCCGCGCTCCCAGGTGCGGATCGTCATCGTTTCGGGCGACGTCACCTGCGCGATGGTGATGTTGGCGCGTTCGGGGAAGATCGGGTGGTTTTCGAGCATCGGCCCGAAGCGATCAAGATCATAGGACCAGACATCGCGGTCCACCCAGAAAATGGCGTGCGGATTGCCCATCGACACCACCGAGGGCGAATGCAGCACCGGCGCATCGATCGGGCCGATTTGCAGTTCGATCATGCGGGTATCGCGAAATTCCTCAGCCAGCGGAATTTCCTGCCAGCCGAAGCGCGGCATGCCCATGTCGACGGAAATGGTGCCGTCGTCGCGCTGGTTGGCGTTCAGGATGCCGGCGACGGTTTCGAAGGTGAAGGCGGTTTCGCCGGTTTCGGCGGCCAGTGCCTGCACCACGCAGCGTGTGCCATTGCCGCAAGCCTGCGCGGGCGAACCGTCGGAATTCAATATGTCGATGAAGAAGCCGGTGCCGGGCGTGCGCGCATCGTGAATCGCCATGATCTGGTCGAAGCGGGTCGCCGCATCGGCATTGAGCGCGATGGCGGCCGCCGGCGTCACGCGGTCGACACGGCCGCGCATGTCGGCGACGATGATCTCGTTGCCGATGCCGTTCATCTTGGCGAAGGGGGCCTCGACTGTCATGGCGATGGAAATTCTCTTGTCGGTTTGCGCCTATATGGCGGAAACGGCCATGAATTACCAGTGCGGCGGCCTTACCAAACGCCGCCGCCCGCCCAGGCGAACAGCAGCAGCACCACCGCCACGATCACCAGCGCCACCGCGATCAGGAACGAGGCGATGCGCGAGGTCGTACCCGCCACGCCGCGAAAACCCAATGCGCCGGCTATCACCGAAACGATCAGGAGAATGATGATCCATTTAATCATGCCGGGTTCCCCGCTGGTTTGCGCCGGGATAACGCGGCGGACCCGTGCCCGTTCCCCGAAAGAACCGTTTTCAGGCGGCAAAAATCGACACAGATTCCAGCGCAAACCGTATTTTAACCATATCGGGTTGAAATTCTGCCGCCCTGCCCATGTTGGTAGGATAAGACTTATGGATTGAGCGCCCGCAGCGGGTCGCGGAGGTTGGCATGACATTCTCGAAAACCGGTCTGATGGCGATGATGCTGGCGGCCCTTTTGGCAAGCGGCTGCTCAAGCACGCGCCTGTCGTCGATGGATTCCACCCAGCCGGCCCCGCTTGAGGCGGCGCCGGCGGGCAATGTCACATCGAACCAGTTGCCGCCGCCCTCCGGCCCGACCGGCACGGACCCTTCGCAATTCCCCACCGCGCCGCAGAACACGCAGGTAGCCTCGCTGCCTGCCGACGGGTCCGCGCCCGCCACGGCCGCCGATCTCACCGCCTCCAGCGTCGCCGGCGTGTGGAATGCCAGTGTTTCCGGCCAGAGCTGCAAGGTGGCGACCCCGCAGACCAAGTTCGGCCAGGGCTACCGCGCCGGGCCGCTGCGCTGCCCCGCCCCGCTCGATGGCGTCAAGTCGTGGAACGTCGCCGGCAAGCAGCTGACCCTCTACGACAATGACGGCGGCACGCTGGCGCGCCTCTATTCCTCGGGCGGCGAAAAATTCGATGGCCAGACCTCGACCGGCCTGCCGATCGCGCTGACGCGATAATCGACGCATCCAGGCGGCGGCGATAAAAGATGCATTTGCGTGACGGCCTCCAGACCCGTGCGACCGTCAGGCAGCGCTACGACCATCAGGTTTCGACCGGAGCCATCGAGCGCGACCCCGCGCAGGAACGCATCGCCACCGCGCTCGATCGGTTGATCGAGGAGATAGCGGCAAAGCGCATTTCGCATAAATCCAGCTCGCTGGGCTGGCTTTTTGCCCGCAAAAAGCCGCAGGAAGCCGTAAAGGGCCTCTACATTCACGGCAGCGTCGGGCGCGGCAAGACCATACTCATGGACATGTTCTTTGAACTCGCGCCGGTGCGCCGCAAGCGCCGCGTCCACTTCAACGACTTCATGGCCGATGTGCAGGACCGCATCCAGAAGCACCGGCAGGCGCGCAAGGAAGGAACCGTCAAGGAAGACGATCCGATCCCGCCGGTGGCGCGGGCCTTGGCCGACGAGGCCTGGGTGCTGTGCTTCGACGAATTTTCCGTAACCGACATTGCCGACGCGATGATCCTGTCGCGGCTGTTTTCGGCGCTGTTTGCCAACGGCGTCGTCCTGGTCGCCACCTCCAACGTCGCCCCGCTGGACCTTTACCGGGACGGGCTGAACCGGCAATTGTTCACGCCCTTCATCGCCATGCTGGAACGGCACGCCAATGTCGTCTCGCTCGATGCCGAAAAGGACTACCGGCTGGAAAAACTGGCGCGCACCCCGGTCTATCTGACGCCGGTTGACGATGCCGCCGAACGCACCATGGACGAGACCTGGACGGCGATGACCTATGGCGCGGCGGCTGCGCCCGAAATCCTGACCGTCAAGGGCCGCAATCTTCAGGTGCCGGTAGCTGCCGGCAAGGCCGCCCGGTTTTCCTTCGCCGATCTGTGCGAAGCCCCGCTCGGCGCGCGCGACTACAAGGTGCTGGCCGACCGGTTCGACACTTTCTTCGTCGATCACGTGCCGGTGCTCGGCTCGACGCTGCGCAACGCCACCAAGCGCTTCATCCTGTTGATCGACACGCTTTACGACCAGGGCAAGCGGCTCGTCGTCAGCGCCGCCGCTGCGCCCGACAATCTCTATGCCGGACGGGCGGCGACGACCGAGGCCTTCGAGTTCGACCGCACCGCATCGCGGCTGATCGAAATGCAAAGCCGCGATTGGCTGGAAGCCTGGGCGGAGCGGCAGGACAAGCAGGG
>DASYCS010000083.1:0-1768 GCA_036500025.1 Mesorhizobium sp.
TCCGGGATCGGCGGCCACGGCAGGTTGGTCACGGGGTGGGTCGGCTGGTAGCGGTAGCCGCGCTCCTTGTCGGTGACCCAGCCGAGCGTGCCGCAATTGGTCATGCGAACGCTCATTTCCTTGCCGGTTCGCGGCATGGCCGGAACGTAGAGCGGTGCCTGCTGGACTATTTCGCGGATCGCGTCGAGCAGCGCTTCCTGCACCTCTGGTGAGAAATAGGCCGGCATGTGGCGAACGCCCGTGGGCAAAACGGCCATGGCAGAATCCTTACCGTCGAAACAGCGGCACGATGGCAAAGCCGGGCTGTGGCGGCAACCCGAAAGCGTTTCGGCTCAATCGTCGCCAACCCGCCCGCGCAATTTTTTCACGGTGGAGCGGCCGGCCTTGCTTTTCAGCCGCCGTTCGACAGAGCCTTTTGTCGGCCGCGTCTTCTTGCGCGGCGGTGGCGGCGGCTCGGCGGCCCTGCCGACCAGGGCGGCGAGCCGCGCGCGGGCATCGGCGCGGTTCTGCTCCTGCGTGCGGAACCGCCCGGCTTCGATGACGATGACGCCGTCCTTGGTGGCGCGCTGGCCGGCCAGCTTGATGGCGCGCTCGCGCACCCGCTCGGAAAGACCGGGAGCGTTGGCTGCGTCGAAGCGCAACTGCACCGCCGTCGCCACCTTGTTGACGTTCTGCCCGCCTGGACCCGAGGAGCGGATGAAATCCTCGTGCAAATCGTCTGGATGGATGACCGCCTCGCCGGAAATGATGATTTTATCGTCGCCGCTCATGCCGCAGTCATGGCGCGGGCGATGAAAAAAGAAAAGGCCCGATCGAAGCCGGGCCTTTTTGCGAAGTGCGAGCCTTGTCGGAATTATTCGGCGGCTTGCCGGATGTTCGGTGCGGCGTCGCGCACAGGTCCATCGACGTGGCTTTGGAATTTTTCGAAATTGGCGATGAACATCGAAACCAGTCTGGCGGCCTGCCGGTCATAGGCGGCCTTGTCTGCCCATGTTGAGCGCGGGTCGAGGATGGCGCCGTCGACGCCTGGCACCGCGACCGGCACTTCGAAGCCGAAATTGGCATCGGTGCGGAACTCGGCATTGCCGAGCGAACCGTCCAGCGCGGCGCCAAGCAGCGCGCGTGTCGCCTTGATCGGCATGCGCTTGCCGGTGCCGTGGGCGCCGCCGGTCCAGCCGGTATTGACCAGCCAGCAATCGGCATTGTGCTTGGCGATCAGCTCTCGCAGCAGATTGCCGTATTCGGAAGGGTGGCGCGGCATGAACGGCGCGCCGAAGCAGGTCGAAAAGGTCGCTTCGGGGTCGGTCACGCCTTTCTCGGTTCCCGCCACCTTCGCCGTGTAGCCGGAGAGGAAGTGATACATCGCCTGCGCCGGCGTCAACCTGGCCACCGGCGGCATGACGCCGAAGGCATCGGCCGTCAACAGGATGATGTTCTTTGGATGCCCGGCGCGGCCACTGGCGCTGGCATTGGGAATGAAGTCGAGCGGGTAGGCGCAGCGCGTATTTTCGGTCAGGCTGCCATCGTCGAAGTCCGGCACGCGGTCCTCATCGAGAATGACATTTTCCAGCACCGTGCCGAAACGCTGCGTCGCGGCGAAGATTTCCGGTTCGGCTTCCGCAGAAAGCCGGATCGTCTTGGCGTAGCAGCCGCCTTCGAAATTGAAGATGCCGTGCGGCCCCCAGCCATGCTCGTCGTCGCCGACCAGCGTGCGCGACGGATCGGCCGAAAGCGTCGTCTTGCCGGTGCCGGAAAGGCCGAAGAAAAT
>DASYCS010000084.1:0-3044 GCA_036500025.1 Mesorhizobium sp.
CGCGACCTGATTGAAAATGCCGAAGCCAAGCTAAAGAAGAAGGGCGCCGACTTTATCGTCGCCAACGATGTTTCACTAGCCAGCGGCATTGGCGGCGGTGGCGTGATGGGGGGCGACCGCAACCGGGTGCGCATCATCTCGAAGGCCGGTGTCGAGGAATGGCCGGAGATGAGCAAGGACGAGGTGTCGGCGCGGCTGGCCGGCCTGATCGCACAAAAGCTCCGGACGGTTGCCATCTGACAACCGCCCTGAGGATAGATCGTTACTTGAAGGAGCGGATAAGCTCGATCGAAGTGACCGCGACGGCCAGGTTGAGACCGGTCTGCGCCTGCACGCTGAGCGGTTGCAGGGTGATGGAATCATGGAAGCCGCCGACCAGAAGGTTGGCGCCGCCGCCGGTCACCACCGAGGCTTCGGCGTTGACGCCGACATAGTTGCCGGCAAGCTTGTCTTCCGGGCCGTCCTTGGTGGCGGCAAGCACCGCCCATTGCAGCGCGCCCTGATGGGTTATGCCGAGATCGACGCCGATCTTGGAGATGACGCCGGTGTAGGCTTCGGAAGCCCGTCCGTTATGCGGGCGGAAGGTGCAGGCCACGCCCTTGTTGGAGGCGATCAGATAGCCGGTGCCGCCGTCGATGGTGCAATCGAGCACACCGAGTTCCAGGGAGCCGGCGCTGGCCGGGGCGGCCATAATCATCGTTGCGAGAAGCGCCGAGGCACAGGCAAGTTTCATTTTCATGGGAAATCCCTCGTTACAGTACAGATGAACAATGAGAAACACCGCCAAGGGTTCCAGAAAAACCATGGCGCAAGCATGGCAAGGGCCGCGTCATATGGTCATGCCGATGGGTTTGAGCAGCCCGGAAACCGGGCGTGAGCCGCAGCTGACGCACTCCAGCAGGAGGGGTTGTTCCTCCCCTCGTCTGATCCCTCATCTGGCGTAGAGTCGAATCAGCTGCCGGCGCTGGTCCGTTTCAGGCCGTCCTTGGCCGGCTGGTAGCTCGGATTGAGGTGCGTGGCTTCGCGATAGGACTTGGCGGCTCTCACCTTGTCGCCGCGCTGCTCGTAGATCAGCGCCTGATTGGCCCACGCCTCGGCATTCTTGCCGTCCAGTTTGATGGCCATGTTGAAGTCGGCGAAGGCGTTGTCCTGCTGGTTCAGCGCCAGATAGGAAAGGCCGCGGCCATTATATGGCTCGGAGGCGTTCGGCGACAGCGATATGGCGGTCGAGAAGTCCTCGATGGCGAAGTTGTGCTGGCCCTGGCTCTGGTAGATCAGGCCGCGATTGTGATAGGCGCGTGCATCCGTCGTATCGAGCTGGATGGCCTTCTGGAAATCGGCGAACGCTTCCTTGGTGCGGCCGGCTTTCCGGTAAAGATTGCCACGGCCGATATAGGCGGCGTCGTAATTGGCGTTGATCTGGATGGATTTATTGTAGTCGTTGAGCGCGCTCGTCTGGTCGCCGAGAAAACGGTAGATCAGGGCGCGGTTGGAATAGGCCTGGTAGAAATTCGGGTTGATCTGGATCGCCGTGTTGAAATCCTTGAGCGCGGCCTGGTATTTGCCGCCCCTGCCATAGGCCGAGCCACGGACATTGTAGGATTCGGGGTCGCGCGGGTTGCTTTCGATCACCGAGGAGAGCGAGGCGATGTTCTCGCTCGACCCTTGCGCCGTATCGATGGTGGCCAGTTCGCCGGCGGGGCCGCTCTGGCAACCCGCCAGCGCCAGACCCGAAAACAGGGCCGCTGCAATCACCAGGCCGCGGGGTGCGATCCTGCGCATATCGGTGGATGCGTTCATCTCGTCCTCATCCTCACTGGCGCCGCGCCGCCGAGATCCGGGTCCCCCTCCGGGCCTGATCAATTGCAAACAAAAAGGTGGCGACGATTATGCATCGCGCCACCTTTGAATATTCGTCGAAAGGGACGAAAAATTGGCGGTATCAGCGCGAAGGACGCGCAGCACCGGCACCGGCGGCGCCAGCGGCCACGGGGCGCGGCGTCATCGGCAGCAGGCCCTCGCGCTGGGCGCGCTTGCGGGCCAGCTTGCGGGCGCGGCGCACGGCCTCGGCCTTTTCACGGGCACGCTTCTCGGAAGGCTTCTCGTAATGTCCGCGCATCTTCATTTCGCGGAAAATGCCTTCGCGCTGCATCTTCTTCTTGAGAGCGCGGAGAGCCTGGTCAACATTATTGTCGCGGACGAGTACCTGCACGTGCGATCCTGTCTTTCGTGTTTAAACTCAGAAGGCAAGCAGCCATAGCCACCCACCTCCGCGGCGGCTTTCACCGCGAATTGCGGCGTGCGATAGCAGAAACAACATGGGCTGTCCACTGAAGAGTGGAGAAGCGGTGCGATTTTAACGCTATTCGGCGGCGTCGCGGGCGGCGGGCACGTCATCAGGCGCGTTCGGATCGCCCGGCGCCGTTTCGCAGCCAAGGTCGGGAAAGGCAAGCACGCGCCGGCCATGGAAATCGGTGCGCGCGACCAGAAGGTTGCGTTCCTCGAAATAAGCAAGCAGTCGCGCTGCGCGGCGCGCCGAATGGCTGCCATAGATGCGGGCAAGCGTTGCGTCGGACGGGCAGGGGCTGCCGGCAAGCGCTGCCTGCGCCACGACAAGGAAGACACCCTGCAAATCGGCCGGCAACGCTTCGGAGAGGCTCAGTGCGGCAGGCCATGCCTCGCCGCCAGCCGTCTTTTGGTCGACGCCGGCGCGCGCGACCGCGAATTTGCGGCGGAAGGCCGCCAGATCGAGCGGATCGCCCGGCACGCGGCGAATGCGGCAGCGAACGAGGAAATCCTGGTAGAGCACGGCGTCGGTGCGGAACGCCGCGTCCGGATCGTCCAGGATTTCGCGCATCACCAGCGCGATGCCCGCCTCACGCTCGGCCTCGTCGATAATGGCGAAAACCGGCTCAGCCGGCGCTTCCGCTGCCGGCTTGGGTCGCGAAAGCTGGGCAATCAGATCGGCGGTCGGCATAGGCTGCGGTGGCGCCTTGCGAACGGGCAGGCGGGCTTCGTCCGGTCCCGGCGTGAAGATCAGGTCG
>DASYCS010000085.1:0-5379 GCA_036500025.1 Mesorhizobium sp.
GCCGTCGATGGCGGCGATGCCGGCAAATTGCGACGGCGCGTTGACGCAGGACCAGCAATTGACCGCCAGCTTGCGCACCTTGTCGTAGAGATGGCCGCCCTTTTCGCCGTTCGGCCAGATCGACCAGCCCATGCGCCAGCCGGTCATCGCCCAGGTCTTCGACCAGCCATTGAGGACGATCAGCCTGTCGCGGATTTCGGGGAATTGCAGCAGCGAAGTGTGCTCGGCGCCGTCATAAGTCATGACGTCGTAGATCTCGTCGGAGAGAACGGCGATTTGCGGGTGGGTTTCCAGCCCTTTCACCAGCTTTTCGATTTCGGCCCTCGGCGTCACGCCGCCGGTCGGGTTAGCGGGCGAATTGAGAATCAGCAGCCGGGTCTGCGGCGTTATCAGCGCCAGGGTTTCCGCAGCGGAGAAGGCAAAGCCGTTTTCCTCGCGCATGGGCACCGGAATGGGTGCGGCGCCGGTGAATTCGATCATCGAGCGATAGATTGGAAAGCCGGGATCGGGGTAGAGGATTTCCGCGCCGGGTTCGCCGAACATCAAGATGGCGGCGAACATGGTGGGCTTGCCGCCGGGCATGATCATGACGCTTTCGGGCGATACCTCGACACCTGTGGTCGCCAGCGTGCGGCGCACCACCGCCTCGCGCGCCGCCAGAAGGCCGTTGGCGGGCGTGTAGCCGTGATGGCCATCGCGCAGCGCCTTGATCGCCGCCTCGACAATATGGGCGGGCGTCTTGAAGTCCGGCTGGCCGATGCCAAGATTGATGATGTCGCGGCCTTCATGGGCGAGCGCGGTGGCGCGCGCCAGAACCGCGAAGGCATTTTCCTCGCCGAGCCGGTCGAAAGCGGCAATGGTGTGGAGCATTTTTTGTCACCCGGTGGTTCTTGCGTGTGGCTGTGCGTGTTTGTGAATGTCGTGCGGGAAATGTCAAATGGATTGGAGCCTGATCGTGCCGGAAAATCTCAAGGATTGGCAGCCGCGCCCGCGGCCCGAGCGCAAGGTTCTGGAAGGACGCTATGTCCGGCTGGAGCCGCTTGAGGCCAAGAAGCATGGCGACGGTCTTTTTGCCGCCTCGACTGTGCCGGATGCCGATGGCCGGTTTGCCTGGCTGTTTGAAAAACCGCCCGAAAGCCGCGCCGAATTCGATGGCTGGCTGGAGAAGGTGCAGGCCAGCGAAGACCCGCTCTATTTCACGGTGATCGACCTGGCGAGCGGCAAGATTGCCGGCCGCCAGACGTTGATGCGCATCGAGCCGAACCACGGCGTCATCGAGATAGGCAGCATCTATTGGGGACCGCTTATTTCGCGCAGGCCCGCAGCGACAGAGGCGCAGTATCTGTTCACGCGCTACATCTTCGACGAGCTTGGCTATCGCCGCTACGAATGGAAGTGCCACAACGACAATGCGCCTTCCAAGCGCGCGGCCGAACGGTTCGGGTTCAAATTCGAGGGAATTTTCAGGCAGCATATGGTGACCAAGGGCGCCAACCGCGACACCGCCTGGTACTCGATCATCGACAAGGAATGGCCGGCGCTCAAAAAAGCCTACGAAAACTGGCTGGACCCTAGCAACTTCGACAGCGAAGGCGTACAGAAAAAGCGCCTTGAGGATTTACGTAAGTGATTGAGGCGTAAGGTTATTTCTTTACGCGAGAGGTGATGATGGCACACGACCACGATCACGGTTCGAACAGCCATGGCCATGGCGGCGGCGCGCATGTCCATGCCGGCACCGACAAGAAACGCGTGCTGATCGCCGCCTGCCTGACCGGCGGCTTCATGGTGGCGGAGGCGGTTGGCGGCGTGCTGACCGGTTCGCTGGCGCTGCTGGCGGATGCCGGGCACATGCTGGCCGATTCGATTGCGCTCGGCCTTGCCTGGTACGCTTTCCACCTGGCCGAACGGCCGGCGACGGGCCGCCTGACCTATGGTTTCGGGCGCGTAAAAACGCTGGTCGCCTATACTAACGGCCTTGCCATCTTCATCATCGCGCTGTGGATCATCTATGAGGCGTGGCAGCGCCTGCAAGCTCCCGCGCCGGTGCTCGGCGGCCCGATGCTGGTGGTGGCGGGGCTTGGGCTGATGGTCAATATTGCGGGCTTTCTCGTGCTTCACGGCGGCAACCGCGCCAGCCTCAACATGCGCGGCGCCATTCTGCATGTGCTTGGCGACATGCTGGGTTCGGCCGCCGCCATCGTTGCGGCCCTTGTCATATTGGCGACCGGGTGGACGCCCATCGATCCGATCCTGTCGGTAGTGGTCGCGCTGCTCATCCTTTCCACCGCCTGGTCGCTGATGAAGGAGGCGGGCCATGTGCTGCTGGAAGGGGTGCCGCCAAGCCTCGACCGCGACGCGGTGGCAAGCGACCTGGTGGCGAATATTCCGGGCTTGCGCGAAGTGCACCACATGCATGTCTGGTCCATCGACGGCGAAACCAGCATGGCGACGCTGCATGCCTGCATGGCAACGGACGTCGATCCCTACCGGGCGGTCCTCGCCATCAAGCAAAGGCTGCGTTCGCAACATAATATCAGCCATGCCACGGTCGAGCCGGAATTCGGCCGCTGCACGGACGGCGAAGGCGACCATGACACGCACCACGGGCACAGCCCTGGGCACGAAGCGTCGCACTCCGGGCACTATCATTGAAGGCCGGTGTTGAGTAAGACCCGTCCGGTCAGCTTATTCCAACTTCCGGACCGGGATACGTCAATGGATCGCGACACCAGAAATGCGGCAGTCGCCGCGCTCGTCATCATGGTGCTGTTCGGTGCCTTTGCCTATTACCTGCCGGTCATCATGCTGGCCGCAGGCAAGGTCTCGGGAATTCTCGCGGCCATCGTGGCTGCGGTGTTCATGCTGGCGTTGTTCATGGTGTTCTGGCTGCGAAGCCGCAGCCAGCGCGGCAAGGGCGACTGACGGGGCCGCCTGCCGGGATTTGCTAAGCCGCCAGGCTGGCTGACAGCAGCAGAAGTCCAAACAGGAACACGAACGCCGCCCCACCGATTTCGACGATCGAATGGATGCGGTTACCGATGCGCCCGTCTCCGGCGATTGTCACCGCCCAGTTCTTGGCGGTAACCGCAATGATCGCTAAAGCCGAAACGGTGATGGCGGTGCCGAGCGCCATAGCCAGCACCGACAAAATGCCACCCACCCACAGCCCGTTCAGCAGCGCGAAGGACAGTACGATCAGCGCGCCGGAGCAGGGGCGGATGCCGACGGCGGCCACCGCTGTCCAGGCGGTGCGCCAGTCGAATCGTTCGCCGCCAAGCAAGGCAGGGTCCGGCGCGTGGCTATGGCCGCAGCTTTCGCAGATTGCGATTGCCTGATGCTTGTGGCCCTGGTGCTTTTGTTCACCGTGAGCGTGCGCATGGTAATTGAGATGGCCGGGCCGATGGTCGCACTGGGAATGGTCGCCCCGGAAATGGCCGTTATGGGAATGGGCCGCGGCGGCCGACAGGCTGTTTGCCTCGCGCGAACCGGACATGCGCCGCAGCGCCGGCACGGCCTTGCGCCACAAAAGCCACGCACCGAAAGCGGTGACGAAGACATAGCTTGAGATTTCGAGGAACCAGGCGGCGTCGGTCATCGACACGGAGGTGCCGCGCAGCACGAAATAGGCGAGCAGCATGACGACGATGGCGGTAATGGCCTGAAGCAGGGCCGAGATGAACGACAGTAGAATGCCGCGTCTCAGCGCCACCTCATTGGCCACCATATAGGACGAAATCACCGCCTTGCCGTGACCGGGGCCGGCGGCATGGAAAATGCCGTAGGCGAAAGACAGGCCGACCAGAAGCCACAGCTTGCTGCCATCCTGGCGCATCGCCTTCATGGCATTGGCCAGCGCCCTGTAGAAAATCTGCTGCTGCTGGTTGATCCACAGCAATTGATGCGCGAACAGGCCGGTGCTTGCCGGCATGCCGTCATTGGTGCCGATGCCCAGCGAACTCTGGGCGTGCGCGAGGCTGGCGAAAAGATTGGCGGCGACAAGGATCGCCAGCAGGCAAAGCACGGAGCGTAGGGCGTTTCGGGTCACCGGCTTCATCCTTTGGCCTGGCAGGTCAGTTCCAGCTTGGTGGCGAAGATCTTGCTCATGTCGGTGCCGGTCGGGTCGTTGAAGAAGGCATCGGTCAACGTCTTCTGGTTCTGGGCGATTGCGGTGTCGGGATCGGGGCGGATCACGGTCTTGGCACAGTTCGCCGGCATGTCGTCGACCGTCATGTTGGCGTCCTCGGTGAAATCGATGGCGGTGTAGAAGGTCGGGTCGTAGACGCCGAAATCCACCTTGCCTGCCAGCTTGATCGGCTTTTCCGGTTCGGATTCGAACAGGATGATGAGCTGGTCGTTGTCGAAATTGGCGATCAGATGCGCAGGGGCCTTCATCTTCACGTCTTTGCCGTCCACCGTCACGAGCTGGAAATAATCATATTCGGCCAGCGAGGCGAAGATCGTTTCGGAGACTTCCTTCAGCTCGGCATCGTCCAGCTTGAGGTCGGAATTCTTGTCGAACTCCATCAGCACCGTGCTCGAAAACAGGTCGTCGAAGCGCCAAAGGTGCCGCAAGGCCTTCACCGTTTGACGGTCCGGGTTGAGCACCACATCGAGCCGGGCCTCGGCGAAGACATGCGGATGCGCCTGCGCGGTATGGGCGGCTGCAAACAGCGACACCGCTCCGGCGGCCAATGTTGGAATTCGCCTTTTTAGGTTCATTCTGATCGCGAATCCGTCGCCTGCCTACGATTGCCGAGGTTTACCAGAAACGGGGCGAAATTCGGACAGCAATGCGGCTGCAACGGTTATGCCGCATCCATGTTCTTGAACCATTGCGCCAGGAAGTCCACGAAAACGCGCACTTTCACCGGCAGGTAGCGGCGGTGCGGGTAGACGGCGAAGATGCCGCCGCCCGGCAGGATACGGTTGTCCAGCGCGGTAACCAGCTTGCCGCTTTCAATGTCGGGCGCGGCGATGAAGTCCGGCAAAATGGAAAAGCCGAGACCAGCCACGGCGGCGGCCCTTGCCGCCATCGGGCTGTTGACTTCCAGCGGGCCGGACACCGGCACGCTGACGGCGTCGCCATTGTCGCCCTTGAAAGGCCAGTTGGCGAGCCAGCGGCCATTGGTGTCGATGATGCAGGGAATGCGCGACAAATCCTGCGGGCGCGTCGGCATGCCGTGCTTTTCGATGAGTTCGGGCGACGCGCAAAGCCGCACCGAAAACGGCGCCAGGCGTTTGGCGATCAACGAGGAGCTTTCCAGCCTGGAAATGCGGATGGCCAGGTCGAAGCCTTCCTCGACGAGATCGACGAAGCGGTCGTCGAGGCGAACGTCGAGGACGATTTCGGGGTATTGCCTTGCGAAGTCGATCAAC
>DASYCS010000086.1:0-1664 GCA_036500025.1 Mesorhizobium sp.
CGATGTGACGGTTGCCGACGCGCTCGACGATTTCGTGCTGCAAGCACCCGACGGGCCGAAACTGATCGGCTTCCTCAAGACGATGGAGTTTTCCACGCTTACCCGCCGTGTCGCCGAAGCGACCGGCACCGAGGCCGGCGCAATCGAGGCCGCCAAGGTGGCGGTGGAGCGCGCCGACACCGCGCACGGACCGGATGTAGGCTCGGGTGTGCAGCCTGGCGCCGGAGAAGGCGAAACGGCTGGCGCCGGCAAGGGCCAGGACACGCCCTCCCTTCTTTCCGCGCTGCGCGCCGAGAAAGCCGTCGCCGGCAAGGTCGACACCGCCAGCTATTTGACAATCCGCGATCTGCCGACCCTCAAGGCCTGGGTAGCGGAAGCGCTGGAGGCCGGTATCTTCGCCTTCGACACGCAGACAACCACGCAAGACCCGATGCAGGCCGAACTGTGCGGCTTTTCGCTGGCCACCCGCCCCGGCCGCGCCGCCTATGTGCCGCTGGCGCACAAGTCGGGCGAAGGCGATCTGCTTGGCGGCGGGCTGGTGGAAAACCAGATCCCCGTCCGCGAGGCGCTGGCCGCCATTAAGCCGCTGATGGCCGACGCCTCGGTTTTGAAGGTCATGCAGAACGCCAAGTTCGATCTGGTGGTGATGCAACGGCACGGCCTCGATATCGCGCCTTACGACGACACCATGTTGATTTCCTATGTGCTCGACGCCGGCACCAATGCGCATAATCTGGAATCGCTGTCTGAAAAATGGCTCGGCCACACCGCAATCGCCTTCAAGGACGTGACCGGCACCGGCAAGGCGACGCTTGCCTTCGACCACGTCGCCATCGAGCGCGCCACGGCCTATGCCGGCGAGGAAGCGGACGTCGCGTTGCGCCTATGGCATCTGCTGAAGCCGCGCCTTGCCGCCAAGGGCCTGGTCTCGGTCTATGAGCGGCTGGAGCGGCCATTGGTGCGCGCGCTGGCCTTGATGGAACAGCGCGGCATCTCGATCGACCGGCAAATCCTGTCGCG
Source organism: Mesorhizobium sp. (assembly GCA_036500025.1). Taxonomy (GTDB): domain Bacteria; phylum Pseudomonadota; class Alphaproteobacteria; order Rhizobiales; family Rhizobiaceae; genus Mesorhizobium. Next base: position 1,021 of record DASYCS010000086.1, read on the forward strand.
GCTGTCGGGCGAACTGGCGCAGCGCGCGGCGGGGCTGGAGGAAGAAGTCTACCAGCTTGCCGGCGAGACCTTTCCCATCGGCTCTCCCAAGCAGCTTGGCGACATATTGTTCGGGCGCATGGGCCTGCCCGGCGGCGCCAAGACCAAGACCGGCCAATGGTCGACGACGGCGCAGGTGCTGGAGGAACTGGCGACGGAAGGCTACGAACTGCCGCGCAAGATCGTCGATTGGCGCCAGCTTACCAAGCTGAAATCGACCTACACCGACGCCCTGCCCGGCTATGTGCATCCTGAAACGAAGCGCGTCCACACCTCTTATGCGCTCGCCGCCACCTCGACAGGGCGGCTGTCCTCGGTCGAACCCAATCTCCAAAACATCCCGATCCGCACCACCGAGGGCCGTAAGATCCGTACCGCCTTCATCGCCGACAAAGGCAACAAATTGATCTCGGCTGATTACAGCCAGATTGAGCTGCGCATCCTCGCCCACATGGCCGAAATTCCCCAGCTCGTTCAGGCCTTTTCGGACGGCGCCGACATCCACGCCATGACCGCCTCGGAAATGTTCGGCGTGCCGGTCGAAGGCATGCCTTCGGACGTGCGCCGGCGCGCCAAGGCCATCAATTTCGGCATCATCTACGGCA
>DASYCS010000087.1:0-9488 GCA_036500025.1 Mesorhizobium sp.
AACAAAGAGCATTTCCAGCAAAAGTGTGAAACGGTTTTGCGTCCGGAAATGCGGCAAAAAACAAAGAGATAGAGCGGTTTACCGATTCGGTAATATCGTTCTAAGGAGCGGTGTTGTAGTCGAGCACGGTTTCGGGATTGCTCTGCCCGTCATAGGAAGCATCGACGTCGAACTGCACCAGCGAGAACTGCCCGTCGCGAAACAGCCATGTTCCCGATGTGCCGGCGTCGCCGACGCCGCGCCATCTATTATGTGAAACGATCGATTTGGTGGTGTCGTCATAGCTTGAATTGACCAGCCGCTCGTCGGTCTGGAAGCCGATGATGTTGACGGCCTCGACCTTGCCCTGATTGTCGTCGTTTTCGTAGCGGATATCCAGTTCCGGCGTGGCGAACTGTAGCTGCCGAAGCGTGTCCGTGGCGGTGGACAGGTAGTAGACCGCGTTTTCATTGTAGGCGCCCGTCGAACAGAAGAAGCGAAACAGTCGCGCTGCCTTTTCGCCGCTGTCGCCGCCGGCGGTATAGTGGATGACATGTTCTTCCGGCACGCCGACCGCCTCACCGCCGGGCAGCGTCGGGTCGCACTGGCTGCCATAAGCGGCTGCAAACATCGCCTTGGCCTGTTCCAGCACCGCATCCTTCTTCGGCGGCGGCGGGCCGTCGCCGCAGCTTGCCGGCACGGAAGCCTCGAAGGCGCCGGTCGCCGGCTTCAACTCGCCCTTTTCGATATGGATCGGGTTGAAGGGCGGGCTCTGAATTTGGCCGTTGACCTGCCGCAGCGTGTAGCAGCCGGAAAATATCTTCTCGGTCCCATCGCCGCCAACGGCGCGGATGGCGACAGGCACGGTGAAGTAAATGCTGCCGGCGGCCCCCTCGCTGGTCTCGCCGCCGGTTGTCACGTCGACATGGTCGGTGCCCTCGAAGCCCTTGACGAAGACATCGAAATCCGTGGCGGGCTTCGTCTCGCCGAAATAGTCCCAGGCGCGGGCATATTCATGCCGGCTGACCGCGTTGTAGAGCGATTTCAGCACGGTTTCGGCGCTCGACCTGTCGTCCAGATAGGGTGGTTCGGCGCAAAATGCTGGCGCGGCCGCCAGCAATGCCGGCGCACAGAACAATATTGCGGTGAAGGGACCGGTTCTCATCGCGAATCTCCGCTCAACAGAGAGTGATCGTAACGCGGAATGCGGCGCGCCCATGACGCTTGAAGAATCGTGCGCGAAGGCGCTACGTCGCGCCGGCGGCAATTCCAGCCGCGCCAGGAGAAATTGACGTGACCATTTCCATGTACGAGGCATCCGTGCCTGTCTTTACAGCGCGTTTGAAGGTGTTGTCCAAGCTGCTGGCGATTGCCGAAAACAACGCCGCCGAACGCAAGATCGACGAGCAGGTGTTCATGACCGCCCGCCTTGCGCCGGACATGCTGCCGCTGACCAAGCAGGTGCAGATCGCCACCGACCACGCCAAGGGCGCGCCGTCGCGGCTGGCCGGGCGCGAAGTGCCCAAATACGACGATAGCGAGGCGAGCTTTGCCGAGCTTCAGGCCCGCATCGAAAAGACGCTTGCCCATCTGGCGACGTTTTCGGCGAAGGATATAGACGGCTCCGACGACAAGACGATCGAACTCAAGCTTGGCGGCACCGAAATGTCGCTGGCCGGCATGCGCTACCTTCTCGACGTCGCCATGCCGAACTTCTATTTCCACATCGTCACCGCTTACGACGTCCTTCGCCACAATGGCGTGCCGGTTGGCAAGCTGGACTTTCTCGGCGGTCGCTGAGCGCAACAGCGACAAGAAGCTCCCCGGCAATGCCGGGGAGCTTCGGTTGATGAATGGCTTAACGCATCGCCATTTCGCGGGCGAGGCGGGGAAAATCGGCGGGCTTGATGCCGATATCGGCCCGGTCCGAATTGCTCATCGAGTGGAGCAGCGCAAGCGCCGAACGGTAGCGCGCCTGATCCTGCGGGCGCGGACGGGAAAACAGTTCTGTCAAGAACCCCATTTTCAGGCTCCTTTGTTGGTCCTCCCAAGACCTGCATATAGGTGAATCGTGACAATTGTGCGCTGCAACATTCGCATGGCAGCCATGCGATGCGAAATTTTGCAATTGCCTCAATTCCCTTCACCTTATGGCATTTATTTTTAACGCACCCATTTTAGGTTTGTGGCCGCGTATCGGCGGTGCCGTGCGCTGAAACAGCCAGGAGGCCAAAATCGCCGGGGGCAGAACCAAGGATTTCGCGGCGGTGCTCGACGATCTTTTCGTCGCTTGCGAGCAGCCGGAGGAAACCGGCGCCCAGCCGTCCATTCCGTTCGATTATCTGTCGGTCGCCGACGAACTGCATTCGGGCCGCATAAAGGTCGCCAGCGGCACGCTGGATGCCGAATACCGTGAAAATCGCGAAACCGCCGCCGATCTGGCCGCCGAGCTTGCAGCCTTTCTGGACCAGGCCGCACCGGTCGAGGCCGAGGCAAAGCCCGTCGAAAAACTGCCGCCGATCGATCCCGAATCCATCGCCGCCGAACTCGGGCTTGCCCAGCCTTCGACGCCGGCGGATTTTGGCCAAATCCGCCGCAGCTTTGCCTTTTCCAACCATCCCGACCGGGTCGCGCCGCATTTGCGCCACCGCGCCGTGGTGCGCATGCAGATCGCCAACATGCTGATCGACGAGGCGAGGCGCAAGGCGCTGGCCGCCGCGCGGCGCTAGAGCGGTTCTGTTTTTACCGAATCGGTAAAACCGCTCTATCTCTTTGTTTTGGCCGCATTTCCGGACGCAAAACCGTTTCATGCTTTTGCTGGAAATGCGCTGAAAAATTTCCTGCCATAATACAAGTTTGCCGCTGCCCCTGCCTGCCGGGGTGGCGTTTCCCTTTGCGATGGTTGAAGAATTGGCTGCCGTCCGAGGCACGGGCAATTCATCTTCAAGGGGCATTCATGGCATTTCCCATCGACAATCTGCGCAAGGAATTTCCCGCGCTCGGCATCAGCGACAAAGGCCGCCGCCGCATCTATCTGGATAATCCGGCCGGCACGCAGGTGCCGCAGGCGGTCGCCGACGCCGTTTCGCGTTGCCTGCTGACCACCAACGCCAATCTGGGCGGGTTCTTCGAGACGAGCCATGCCGCGCAGGCTGTCGTTGCCGACGCCCATCAGGCGATGGCCGATTTCCTTGGCGCAGCGACGCCGGAGGAAATCATCATCGGCGCCAACATGACGACGCTGACCTACCACATGTCGCGCACGCTTGGCCGGGACTTCAAGGCCGGCGACGAGATCATCGTCACCCGCATGGATCATGAAGGCAATGTCGCGCCATGGCTGCAAATGGCCGAGGACAGGGGCCTCGTCGTGCACTTCCTGCCGTTCGACGAGGATAGCTGGCAGGTAGAGGAGGCGGCGCTCTCGGCGTTGCTCAGCGAAAAGACGCGGCTGGTGGCGCTGAATTATGCCAGCAACCTGACCGGCTCGATCAACCGCGTGAAGGCGCTGACGGCGCTTGCCAGGAAAGCCGGCGCACTGGTGTTCGTGGATGCCGTCCAGTTCGCGCCGCACGGGCTGGTCGACGTGCAGGAGATAGGCTGCGATTTCCTGGCCTGCTCGGCCTACAAATTCTTCGGGCCGCATCTGGGCGTCCTGTGGGGCAGGCGCGACGTCATCGACGCGCTGAAGCCATATAAATGCCGCTGCTCGTCCAACGGCCTGCCGGAGCGTTTCGAAACCGGCACCCCGCAGATCGAATTGCTGGCCGGCCTGTCGGCGGCAATCGGCCATTTCGAAAAGCTTGGCGAGGCGGCGGGCGAGCGCGGCTCGCGCCGCCAGAAGATCGCGGCCGCCTATGCCGCCTCCGTCGCCTATGAAAATCCGCTGGCGCAGCGCCTCATCGACGGGCTTGCCGATATTGCGGGCCTTAAAATCCGGGGTATCACCGACCCCAGGCGCCTGCATGAGCGGGTGCCGACCGTTTCCTTCACTGTCGAAGGCATCGTGCCGGAAACCATCGCGCGGCAGATGAATGCGGAGAACATCTTCCTGTGGTCCGGGCATAATTATGCGTGGGAAATCGTCCACCAGCTCGGCATCCCGCCGGAAGACGGCGTCGTGCGCATCGGCATCGCCCACTACAACACGCAAGGCGAGATCGACGAGACGCTGGAAAGCGTTCATCGCACCATCGCTATGCTGCGCCAGCAGCGCTAGCTGGCTCTATATGTTTGGCCTGCCCGGCAAAATGCTCTATCCCGGTGGAATAGCGTCTCGTTTGCCGGAGCAGCCATGCTGAGAGTGGAAAAGATCAAGGTCGGGGATATCTACGTGCCGACGGCGCGCAGGAAGACCTTGCATCCCGAAACGGTGCGGCATCTGGCCGAGGACATCCTGGAAAACGGCATGAAGACGCCGATCCAGGTTCGCCACGACGGCAAGCGCCATATACTGGTCGAAGGCCTGCACCGGCTGGAGGCGGCGAAATGGCTGGGCGAAACCACCATCGACGCCTATCTGGTGCAGGCGAAGCGGCATTGATGTTTTTTCCGCACAGGGGCTGAGCAGGTGGTCGGCATGTACAATCTTGTTCTCGTGGTCATCGGCGGCGGACTGGGCGCCGGTGCGCGCTATCTGGCCAATATCGGCGCGATGCGCCTTGTCGGCCCGAATTTTCCGTGGGGCACGATGGCCATCAACATCGCCGGCTCCTTCGCTATGGGCGTGTTCGTGGCGCTGCTTGGCCGGCGCTTTGGCGGCTCCAACGAACTGCGCATGTTCATCGCTACCGGCATATTGGGCGGCTTCACCACCTTCTCGTCGTTCTCGCTCGATTTCGCCACGCTTTGGGAGCGCGGCACGCCGCTTCCGGCGTTCGGCTATGCGTTGGCCAGCGTAATTGGCGGCATCATTGCGCTGTTTGTCGGACTGTGGCTCGCAAGAACCGTTTCTTAGTGCTATCTCCGCGCTTCGAAACGGATAGATGAAGAACAATGGCAGGCGTTGAACAGATCACGGTGGAAGCCGGCGAGGCGGGGATGCGGCTCGACCGCTGGTTCAAGAGCCATTTTCCGGGCCTTGGCTTCGGCCATTTGCAAAAGCTTTTGCGCTCCGGCCAGGTTCGCGTCGATGGCGGCCGCGTCAAGGCCGACACGCGCGTGGAACCCGGCCAGCAGGTGCGCATTCCGCCGATGGAAGTGGACAAGAAGGGCGGCGGCACCGAACACTTGACCGGCCATTCGATCCGCAACCAGGACGATGGCGACGTTCTGGCCAAGATGCTGATCCATGAGGACGAGAAAGTGTTCGTCTTCAACAAGCCGCCGGGGCTGGCCGTGCAGGGCGGTTCGGGCGTTACCCGCAATGTCGACGAAATGCTGGAAGCCTGGCGCAACAAGAAGGGCGAGAAGCCGCGCCTCGTCCACCGGCTCGACCGCGACACGTCGGGCGTGCTCGTCGTTGCCCGCACGCGCCTTGCCGCCATGAAGCTTGCCGAGGCGTTCCGGGCGCGCGAAACGGAAAAGACCTATTGGGCGCTGGTAAAGGGCGTGCCGCCCAAGCGCGAGGACAAGATTTCAACCTGGCTCATCAAGGAGCCGACGCCGGACGGCGACCGCGTGCGCATCGCCAAGCATGGCGAAAAGGGCGCCGACCACGCCGTCTCCTACTATCGCATCATCGAGCAGGCGGCGCAGGCGCTGACCTGGCTGGAAATGCAGCCCTATACGGGCCGCACCCATCAGCTTCGCGTTCATGCCGCCCATCTCGGCTGTCCGATCATCGGCGATCCGAAATATTTCGAGGCCGACACCAACTGGGACTTTCCGGGCGGCATGCAGAACCGGCTCCATCTTCACGCCCGCCGCATCCGCATTCCCCACCCCGACAGGGGCGTCATCGACGTTTCCGCGCCGATGCCGCAACACATGCGCCAGAGTTGGAACCTGATTGGCTTCGACGATGCCAGCGCCGAGGATTCCTGACGAGCGCCCACTTCAAACATAATTTACCGCGTGGCCGCCATTTGTCGGTCTATATCGCAGTCGATAATCGGCCAGGGCCGACCCCGTTCACCACACCGTGGATTTTGTCATGAACAAGAAACTAGTCCGCAAAGCTGTGATAGCGCTGCTCGTTTTGGCAGTAGCGTTCTATTTTATTCCCATCATCACGACCATCTGGGTCGTCTGCGGCCTGATCGACGTGATGCGCAACAGCAAGAAAAGCTGGAGCCTCTTCGTCGGCTATTTCGCCGGCAACGGGGTGTTCACCTGGCTGCTTTCGCCGTTCAACCTCCTGGTCGACCTGATTTCCTACCGCAATCCCGGCGTCTGGAAGCTCGATGATTTCCCCGCCGACTATCGCGCCGAGATCGAGACGGTGCTCGACACCTTCAAGCAGCGGCAGGAAGATATCATGGCCGATATCGACGCGGTGTTCCCCAGCGGGCGGCGCGGCATGTATGTCTACCAATGGTATGGCAAGCAGCACATCGACAGCGTGCCGGAGTTCAACAAGCACTATAAATATGTCCGCACCATCGCCGTCTCGGTATTCAGCGGCCGCGAATCGACCTCGTTCCATTTCGGTCCGCTGCGGCTGACGCTGCGCGTACTCTACAACCTCAAGCCGGCCATCACCGACAATATTTTCATCGAGTGCGGCAACACCAGGAACCTGTGGTATAAAAACCCGCTCTTCATCTTCGACGATACGCTGCTCCACCGTTCGGTCAATGAACATGATGGACGCCGCTATTGCGTGTTCATGGATATTATCCGCCCATCCCCGCTGCCGGGTGTGCTGTCGGCGGCGCTTGCCGTCATTTCCACGGGCGTCGATCGCATCAACGCCGTGTTCTACAAGAACTGGAAGGTCATCGGCAAAGCCAAGCCTGCCGCCGGCCCATCCGCCACCTGAAAACCGGGCCATTTGATGCGCGATATACTGAACGACCTCGAAGCCGGGAAATACCTTTCCGACCCGGACCCGGTGCGCCGCGCCCAAATCCAGATGAAAACGCACCTGCCCAAGCGTTTCTACAAGGAGGCTTCCGTCGCGGCTGCCGAGGGCGGCTTCGCCGTCCACCTGGACGGCAAGCCGGTGCGCACGCCCGCCAAGGCGCTGTTGACGCTGCCCACGGAGCAGTCGGCGCGCCTCGTTGCCGATGAGTTCGCCGCGCAAGTCGAGGTCATCGATCCGGTGAAAATGCCGGTTCTGCGGCTGGTCAACACGGCGCTCGACGGTGTCGCCAACGAGAAGCAGGCGGTGCTGGAAGATATTTTGCGCTTCGCCTCGACCGACATGCTTTGCTACCGCGCCGACACGCCGCAAGGGCTGGTGGACCGCCAGAACACGCATTGGGACCCGGTGCTGGACTGGGCAAGGGCGGCGCTTGGTGCGCGCTTCAACCTCGCGGAGGGGGTCATCCATGTCGAGCAGCCGCGCGAATCCATCGCGGTGCTGGGCGCCCATCTCGCCCGCCGCGCCGATCCGCTCAGGCTGGCGGCACTTCACCTGATGACCTCGCTGACCGGCTCGGCGCTGCTGGCGCTGGCCGCCGATGAGGGCGAACTGGACGCGGAGGCCGCCTGGCTTGCCGCCCATGTCGATGAGGACTGGCAGATCGAACAATGGGGCCAGGATGCCGAGGCGGTCGCGCGCCGCAACGCCCGCCACCGCGATTTCCTCGCCGCCTTGCAATTGCTGGAAGCGCTTAACCCATAAAAAAACCCCGGCGTTTGCGCCGGGGTTTTTTCGTTGGGAGCGATAAATTCGGTCAGACCGAATAATACATGTCGAATTCGACCGGATGCGGGGTCATTTCGAAGCGCATCACTTCCGCCATCTTCAACTCGATATAGCTGTCGATCTGGTCGTCGTCGAACACGCCGCCGGCCTTCAGGAAGCCGCGGTCCTTGTCGAGGCTTTGCAGCGCTTCGCGCAGCGAACCGCACACGGTCGGGATCTTCTTCAGTTCCTTCGGCGGCAGGTCGTAGAGATCCTTGTCCATCGGCTGGCCGGGGTGGATCTTGTTCTTGATGCCGTCGAGACCGGCCATCAACAGCGCCGAGAAGGCGAGGTAGGGGTTCGCGCCCGGATCGGGGAAGCGTACTTCAAGGCGCTTCGCCTTGGGCGAGGTGCCGAACGGGATGCGGCAGGAGGCCGAGCGGTTGCGCGCCGAATAGGCCAGCAGCACCGGCGCTTCATAGCCCGGAACCAGCCGCTTGTAGGAGTTTGTCAGCGGGTTGGTGAAGGCGTTGATCGCCTTGGCGTGCTTGATGACGCCGCCGATGAAGAACAGGCAGGTTTCCGACAGGCCGGCATATTCATTGCCGGCGAACATCGGCTTGCCGCCCTTCCAGATCGACATGTTGACATGCATGCCCGAGCCGTTGTCGCCAAAAATCGGCTTCGGCATGAAGGTGGCCGTCTTGCCATAGGCGTTGGCGACCTGGTGCACGACATATTTGTAGATCAGGATCTTGTCGGCGTTGCGCACCAGCGTGTCGAACTTGATGCCGAGTTCGTGCTGGGCCGCCGCCACCTCATGGTGGTGCTTTTCGACATGCACGCCCATTTCCTGCATGACGGTCAGCATTTCCGAGCGCATATCTTGGCACGAATCGATCGGCGGCACCGGGAAATAGCCGCCCTTGACGCGCGGACGGTGGCCGAGATTGCCGGTCTCGTAGTCGGTGTCGTCGTTGGACGGCAGTTCCGACGAATCCAGCTTGAAGCCCGTATTGTAGGGGTCGGCCTTGTACTTCACGTCGTCGAAGATGAAGAATTCGGCTTCCGGCCCGATATAGATGGTGTCGCCGATACCTTCGGCCTTCATGTAGGCTTCCGCCTTCTTGGCGATGCCGCGCGGGTCGCGGTTATAGGCCTCGCCCGAGATCGGATCGAGAATGTCGCACAGGATGACCATGGTCGACTGCGCGAAGAACGGGTCCATATGCGCCGATTCCGTATCGGGCATCAGCACCATGTCGCTCTCGTTGATGGCCTTCCAGCCATGGATCGAGGAGCCGTCGAACATCACGCCGTCAGCGAATGTGTCTTCCTCGATTTCGCCCACGTCCATGGTGACGTGATGCAGCTTGCCCTTGGGGTCGGTAAAGCGCAGATCGACGAACTTCACGTCGTTCTCCTGGATCTGCTTCATGATGTCGGCGGCAGTCGTCATGTCTTGGTTTCCTGTGATGATTTTTTGAAACTTGTTTGGCGGCGGCTCAAACGGCGTCGATGCCGGTTTCGCCGGTGCGGATGCGCACGACTTCCTCGATGTTGGAGACGAAAATCTTGCCGTCGCCGATGCGCCCGGTCTGCGCCGCCTTGCGGATCGCTTCGACCGCGGCTTCCACGGCGTCGTCGCCCAGCACCAGTTCGATCTTCACCTTCGGCAGGAAGTCGACGACATATTCGGCGCCGCGATAAAGCTCGGTATGACCCTTCTGGCGTCCGAAACCCTTGGCCTCGGTAACGGTGATGCCTTGCAGCCCGG
>DASYCS010000088.1:0-5042 GCA_036500025.1 Mesorhizobium sp.
CCAACATCGGCACCGCCACTTTCAGCGCCCGCCCGCCCCCGGATGCCAACCGCTCCAGCACCACCGAATCCTCCGAGGGCAGCCGCGCCGCCGCCTTCAGCCACGGCACGACGCCGAAGCAGCGCCAGCCGGTAAATTCGCCGATTGCCGCGATTCCCTCGTCGAACAGGGAAACGTCGCCGCGAAACTTGTTGATGAGATAGCCCGCCACCATGTGCCGGTCGCTTTCCGGCAAGATCAGGTGCGTGCCGGCGACGGAGGCGATAACCCCACCACGGTCGATGTCGCCCACCAGCACCACGGGCACATTCGCGCACGTCGCAAAGCCCATATTGGCGATATCGCCGGCTCGAAGGTTGATTTCCGCCGGCGAGCCGGCGCCCTCGACGATGACGAGGTCCGCACCCTCGCCCACCTGCGCCCACGAATGCAGCACCGCTTCCATCAGCCGGGGCTTCAGGCCCTGGTAATCACGCGCCTTCGCCTCACCGAACACCTTGCCCTGCACGATGATCTGCGAGCCGATGTCGGTCTGCGGCTTCAGCAGCACCGGGTTCATGTGAACGGTAGGCCGCACGCCGCAGGCCAGCGCCTGTAGCCATTGCCCGCGCCCGATCTCGCCGGATTGCCCGGCTTCGCCCGGAATATCGGCGACGGCGGCATTGTTGGACATGTTCTGCGGCTTGAATGGCCGCACCTTAAGGCCCCGATTCCTCGCCGCGCGGCAAAGCCCGGCAACCAGCACCGTCTTGCCGACATCCGAACCGGTGCCTTGCAGCATGAGCGCCTTGGCCATCAGGCCCTGCCCTGCTGCGCCACGGTGCCGGTAACGGTCGATTTCTGCGCCAGCGGCCCGCCGCGCCAGATGTAGAGCGCCAGCAGCGGCTCCGAACCCGTCCGCATCGCATGGTTGACGTTGGAGGCGTGATGGATGACCTCACCGGCCCTTCGCGCAACAAAGCCGCCCTCGCCCATGCGCCATTCCGTGCCACCGGTGAGTGGAACGTAGATTTCCTCGGCGACATGGTGGTGGTCGGGATAAACGATTTCCGGCCCAAGAATGAGAAACCCGCCGGCCATGGTTTCGTTGACGAAAAGCCCACGCGTGCCGAACAATTCGAGCCAGCCGTAATTTTCGATGAAATGCCTGCCGAAATCGGCCTCGCCATAGGTCTGGCCCCAGTGGAATTCGTCGCGATGGTCGGCCAACAGCCGCGCCACCGGCAAACTATCGCCGGAGGCAAGCTCGGTGGCTCGATCAAGATGGCGCAGGCATGCAAGCTTGCTCGCCTCCAGCGGCCGCTGCGCCATGTTCCAGTCAATGCCCCCGGCAACATCGCGCACGACGGCGCTATCCAGCGCCGTAAGAAAGGAACGGAAAGCCGCCAGCAATTGATCGTCAATCGTTCCCACATCCAGCTCCGTTAAACACCGTGCACGCCACGTCTATCAGGGTTGCGCGGCGGCATCATTGGTCTAGATTGGCTGGCACGCATAGCCAAAAACGACAGGCTGGCGACAAGTCGCAAACATCAGCGAGGACGCCATGGACGCCGTAGTCGATGCGACCGCCGGCCAATTCGAACTCAACGAGGACCAGCGCGCCATACAGGAAGTGGCGCGGGGCTTCGCCGCCGACCGTGTTGCGCCCAGCGCGCTGGAATGGGACCGCAACCGGCATTTCCCGGCGGACGTTATTCGCGAGACCGGCCCGCTCGGCCTTGGCGGCATCTATGTGCGCGACGATGTCGGCGGCTCGGCGCTTTCGCGGCTGGATGCCGTGCTGGTATTTGAAGCTTTGGCCAGCGCCTGCCCGGCCTTTTCGTCCTTCATTTCGATCCACAACATGGCCGCCTCGATGATCGACCGTTTCGGCAACGAGGCGCAACGCCAGCGCTTCTTGCCCAGGCTGACCTCGATGGAATGGCTGGCAAGCTATTGCCTGACCGAGCCTGGTTCCGGCTCGGATGCGGCTGCGCTCAAGACGCGGGCGGTCAGGAGCGACGACGGCTATGTGCTGAACGGCACCAAGCAGTTCATTTCGGGCGCGGGCGACAGCGACCTCTATGTCGTGATGGCGCGCACCGGCGCGGACGGGCCGAAAGGCATTTCCGCCATTGTCGTGCCGAAGGACGCGCCGGGGCTTTCCTTTGGCGCGGTGGAACACAAGATGGGCTGGCACATGCAGTCCACGCGCCAGGTCGTCTTCGAAGATTGCGCGGTGCCGGCCGAAAACCTGCTTTCGGCCGAAGGCGCCGGCTTTTCCATCGCCATGGCCGGGCTGGACGGCGGCAGGTTGAACATTGCCGCCTGCTCGCTGGGCGGCGCGCAGTCCGCCCTCGACAAGGCGCTTGCCTATAGCGGCGAGCGCAAGGCATTCGGCAAGACCATCGATCAGTTCCAGGCGCTGCAATTCAAGCTGGCCGACATGGAAACGGAATTGCAGGCGGCGCGCATCTTCCTCTACGCCGCCGCCTCCAAGCTGGACCGCAAGGCGCCGGATGCCGCGAAATGGTCCGCCATGGCCAAGCGTCTCGTCACCGATACCGGCTTTGAAGTCGCCAACAATGCGCTGCAACTGTTCGGCGGCTATGGTTATCTGCACGACTACGGCGTCGAGAAACTCGTGCGCGACCTGCGCGTCCACCAGATCCTCGAAGGCACCAACGAGATCATGCGGGTGATTATCGCCCGCCATCTCATCAGCCGTTGAATTTTTCCGGGAGAATTGAATGACTACCATCGCCTTCATCGGCCTCGGCAACATGGGTAATCCGATGGCCGCCAATCTCGTCAAGGCCGGCCACACGGTTCACGGCTTCGACCTGATGCCGGAAAACCTGGCCACCGCGCGCGAAAACGGCGTCACCGTCATGGCCAGCGCCGCCGCAGTTGTGAAGGAGGCCGATGCCGTCATAACAATGCTGCCCGCCGGCAAACATGTGCTGTCCGTCTATGGCGAAATCGCCCCGGAGGCAAAGTCCGGAGCGCTGTTCATCGATTGCTCGACCATCGATGTTGAATCGGCAAAAACGGCGCATGCGATGGCCCGGAAGGCGGGAATGCTTTCCGTCGATGCTCCCGTCTCGGGCGGAACCGGCGGCGCCAGCGCCGGCACGCTGACTTTCATGGCGGGCGGAGCGGACGAGGCTTTCGCGATTGCGGAACCGATCCTCAAGTCGATGGCGGGGCGCATCGTGTATTGCGGCGGCGATGGTGCGGGCCAGTCGGCCAAGATTTGCAACAACATGATCCTCGGCATCTCCATGATCGGTGTGGCGGAGGCCTTCGTTTTGGCCGAAAAGCTCGGCCTTTCGCACCAGGCCCTGTTCGATGTCGCCTCGACCTCGTCTGGCCAATGCTGGTCGTTGACCACCTACTGCCCCGTCCCCGGCCCGGTTCCCGCATCGCCCGCAAACCGCGACTATAGGCCGGGCTTTGCCGCCGGCCTGATGCTGAAGGATCTGAAGCTTAGCCAGGAAGCCGCCCAAAGCGCCGGCGCGGTGACGCCTTTGGGGGCCGAAGCAGCGCAGCTTTATGCGCTGTTCAACGCGCAGGGCAACGCCGGCTCGGATTTTTCCGGCATTATCAATTTTCTGCGCGGAAGCACCAGCTAACGAAATTCTGGAAAAACCGCGGCCGGTTTTCGTCCGCAGCGGCGCAAGACAGGGGTTTCGAGCGGCTAACAATGCCGCAGAACTCCGAACCGGATTTTTTGCAAACGGCGAAAAAGATTACAAATTTAGGTTTGCTTAAGCTCTCGCTAACCACGCGGTAACGATGTGCCTGTAGAACGGATTTCGAGGCGGACATAGCGCACCGCCCACCGCTCCGGATCAGGTTCTGCGTACCGGAGCAGTTAAGTTTCGCGTGTATCGAGTAGCGAAACGCCATGCGTATCTGGCAAAGCCGCGCCTCCTTCAGGAGCGCGGTTTTTGCGTTCAGCCCAAGCGGTTTTGCATTAAGCCCAGCAGGTTTGCATTAAATCAAGGCCAGACAATCTTCGCAAATTCCTCTGCTGGACCGCCCGCTTTTCATCGCCTATGCATCGTCTTCCAACCTAGGCTTGTCCGGAAAGGCGGCGCAACCATGAGAAAATCCACTCGCATCTTCATCTTGACCGCCGTAATCGAGGCGCTGCTGATTGTCGGCGCCGTCTACATGATTACCCAGGTGACTTCCGGCGCCTGGAAGACCTTCGATCAGGCTGACGCGCTGGACAGAATCTATACCGTCATGGGCGCCGCGATCGGCGGCATCGGGGGAGCGTTCCTTTTCCTGGCGCTGGTCTTGCGCCTTAAGGGACAATGACGGGCCTCATCGGCCCGCCCTGACGATCAGGCCGCTTTTCTCGATTTCGCCGCCGGACGTGGAATTTTCAGCCCCGGCGCAAATCGGCTTCCGCAAAGTCGAGCGCTCTGGCGATGCGGTCGCAGGCCATGTCGATGGTGGCGCGCGTCCAGATCAGCGGCGGCGACAGGATCATCGTATCGCCGGTTGCGCGCAACATCAGCCCTTGTGCAATCGCATGGTCGCGCACCGTCACCGCCGCGCTGCCCGCCGGCAGGAAGCGCTCCTTGGCTGCCTTGTCCTTGACGATTTCGATGGCGCCCATCAAGCCAAAAGCCCTCACCTCGCCAACCAGCGCATGGCCGCCAAGGCGCTCCTGCAAGGTTTTAGCGAAATAAGGACCGGTATCGGTCCTTACCCGCTCCACCAGCCCCTCTTTCTCTATGATTTCGAGGTTCTTCAACGCCACCGCGCAAGCGACCGGATGACCGGAATAGGTATAGCCGTGGTTGAACTCGCCGCCCTTCTCGACCAGCGTCGCGGCGATGCGGTCGCCCACCAGCAGCGCCGACAGCGGCTGATAGCCGGAGGTCAGCGCCTTGGCGGTGGTGATGGTGTCCGGCTCGATGCCGAAGGACTGCGCCGCGAACCACTCGCCGGTGCGGCCATAGCCGGTGATGACCTCGTCGAGCATCAAAAGCACGTCGTATTTGCGGCAGATGCGCTGCACTTCCGGCCAATAGCTCATCGGC
>DASYCS010000089.1:0-6789 GCA_036500025.1 Mesorhizobium sp.
GGTGATCGGCGGCACCTCGCTGTTCGGCGCCATCGGCTCGGTACACGGCCCGCTGCTTGGCGCCTTCATCCTCGCCACCATCAACAATGGCGCGAACCTCTTGAACGTCAATTCGTTCTGGCAGCGCGTCATCACCGGCGCCCTCATCATCATCATCGTCTATTTCGACGGACTGCGCCGCAGCCGGAAATAGACCGGCGAAAGCCGCTCCCATTCCGCCCGAACCTTCGGATCGAACCGAACCTTCCATTCCCCTTGCCCGTGCGAAGCTCCTGCGGCAGGCAAAACCGCTTTCGCCCGCCGCCGCTTGACGGGGCGCTCCTGGACCTATGAATTGGACCAGGAAAAGAATTTCTCAAAGCCACCGCCTATTGAGCGGGTCGCTCCTCTAGCGAAATGTCCCGCAGCGGTGATAATCGCGGCGGACGCCAAAATATTCGCGGGCGAGTTCAAATGGAGCAGTCATGTCGCACCTGAGAATTTCAAGACGCACCGTGCTTTCAGGCTCCGCCCTGTTGCTCGCTTCCACGGCATTGCCGTCCACCGGTTGGGCAGGCGCGCCGAAGAAAGGCGGGCGTCTCATCGTCGCCGCCGATTCCGAACCGCGTAACCTCAACCCGGCCATCGTCGCTTCCAACGGCGTCTTTTTTGTTTCGAGCAAGGTGGTCGAGACGCTGGCAGAAGCCGACTACACTGGCAAGGATGGCCTCGCACCCCGGCTGGCGCTCAGCTGGGAAGGCGCGGCGGACGGCCTGTCGGCCACCTTCAAATTGCGCGAAGGCGTAAAATGGCATGACGGCAAGCCGTTCACCGCCGCCGATGTCGCCTTTTGCGCCCTTCAGCTATGGAAGCCGCTGCAAAACCTTGGCCGCACCGTCTTCAAGGACCTGGAAACGGTCGAGACGCCGGACGACCACACCGCCATCTTCAAATTCTCCCGGCCAACGCCCTTCCAGCTGGTCCGGAACGCGCTGCCCGCACTGTCGAGCGTCGTGCCGAAACACCTCTATGAAACGGGCGATATCGCCACCAATCCGGCCAATAATGCGCCAATCGGCACCGGCCCCTTCGTATTCGCCGAGCACCGGCCCGGCGAATATTACCGCCTGACGAAGAACGCTGCCTAGTGGGGCGACGGCGAACCCTATCTCGACGAGGTCATCTATCAGGTGCTGCCGGACCGCGCCTCGGCGGCCAACGCGCTTGAAGCGGGAGAAATCCAGCTCGCCGCTTTCTCCGCCGTGCCTCTGGCCGATCTCGACCGCATTTCGAAAGTGCCGGGGCTGAAGGTCGTCACCAAGGGCTACGAGGCGCTCACCTATCAGCTGGTGGTCGAAATCAACCATCGCCGCAAGGAATTGGCGGACCTGAAAGTCCGCCAGGCCATCGCCCATGCCATCGACAAGGATTTCGTCGTCAAGACGGTGTTTCTCGGCTACGCCGCCACCTCCACCGGCCCCGTGCCGAAGAACGATCCGCAATTCTATACGCCCGATGTAGAAGCCTATCCGTTCGATGTCACCAGGGCCAACGCCCTGCTCGACGAGGCCGGCTACGAACGTGACGGCGACGGCAATCGCTTTTCGCTAAAACTTCTGCCGGCGCCCTATTTCAACGAAACCCGGCAATTCGGCGATTATTTGCGCCAGGCGCTGGCCGCCATTGGCATCGACGCGCAATTGGTCAACAATGACGACGCCGCCCACATCAAGGCCGTCTATACCGACCATGCCTTCGATCTGGCCGTCGGCCCGCCGGTTTTCCGCGGCGACCCCGCAATCTCCACCACCATCCTCGTCCAAAGCGGCATCCCGGATGGCGTCCCCTTCTCCAACCAGGGCGGCTACAAAAATGCCGGGATCGACGCGCTGATCGACAAGGCGTCGCAAACGCTCGATGCCGGCGCGCGCACCGAACTCTACAGACAATTCCAGAAGAAAGTGGTAGCCGACCTGCCGCTTATCAACGTGGCCGAATGGAGCTTTATCTCGGTCGTCAGCGACAGGCTGAAGAACGTCGCCGACAATCCGCGCTGGGCGGTGTCCAACTGGGCCGATAGCTGGCTGGACGCCTGAGCTTGCGCGGACTTGCGCGCCACAGGCATGAATGCTCATTTCCGGCGATGAACCGTTCCGATCCGGATTCGCCAGACGCAGCCTTTCCAGGCGCCAACCGGCCATGACCCGCGCTTCAACCCTTCTGCGCCGCCGCTTGGTCGGGTCGATCTTCGTGCTCGCCATCGTCATCGTCGGCACTTTTCTGCTGCTGGAAGCAGCCCCCGGCGATGCGGTAGACGCCTATGCCGCCTCGACCGGCGGCGATGCCGGTCTGATCGAATTGTTGCGCCACCGCTGGGGTCTCGACCAATCGGCGCTGACGCGCCTCGCCAGCTATATCTGGACGCTTGCCCATCTCGATCTCGGCCAATCGATTGCCTTCTCGCGGCCGATCCGCGACGTCATTTTCGAACGCCTGCCCAACACGCTGCTTTTGATGGGCAGCGCCACCGCTCTTTCCTTCGGGCTTGGCTCGGCGCTCGGCATCGTCGCCGGTGCCAGGCCGGGCAGTTTCCGCGACCGGTTCCTGTCCATCGGATCGCTGGCGCTTTATGCGGTGCCTGGCTTCTGGCTTGGCCTCGTGTTGATCGTGGTCTTCGCGGTCGATCTGCGCTGGTTGCCGATCGGCGGCGTCGAAACCATCGCCTCGACCGACACCGGCTTTGCCCGCGCCGCCGACATTGCCCGCCACCTGCTGCTGCCGGTGACAGCGCTTGGTTTCATCTATCTGGCGCTTTACCTGCGCATGATGCGCGCCGGCATGGCCGAGGTCTGGCGCATGGATTTCATCCTTGCCGCCCGCGCCAGGGGCATTACCCGGCGGCGCATCGTCTTTGCCCATGTCGCGCGAAACGCGCTGCTGCCGCTCATCACCATGCTGGGTCTGCAATCCGCGCAGATGCTGGGCGGCAGCGTCGTCATCGAAAGCGTGTTTTCAGTCCCCGGCCTCGGCCGCCTGGCGCAGGAAGCGGTCACCGCGCGCGACACGCCATTGCTGATGGGCATCATCCTCACCAGCGCGGTGCTGGTCATCATCATCAATCTGGCGGTCGATATTGCCTACGCATTCCTCGATCCGCGTGTCGGCGCCAGCGAGGGTTCGCCATGAGCGGCGTTTCCCGCTTCCTCGGCAAGCCGGAGGCCATCGCCGGCTCAATCATCCTGTGCGCGCTCCTCGCCATGGCGCTGTCGGCAGGGCTTTTGTTTCCCAGCGATCCGCAAGCAATTGCCGGTCCGGCCCTGCTGCCGCCATTTCAGCATATGTCGCTGCCGCTTGGCACCGACCGGCTTGGCCGCAATGTGCTGGCCGAGCTTTTCCATGGCGCGCGCGCCTCGCTTGCCGTCGGGCTTGCGGCGGCGGCGGCATCGCTCGCCATCGGCGCATTCGTCGGCACGCTGGCCGGCTTTGCGGGTGGACTGATGGATGAAATACTAATGCGGGTAACCGATGCTTTCCAGACGGTGCCCGGCTTTCTTTTGGCGCTGGCTTTCGTCAGCATTGCCGGCCCCTCGCTCACAGCGGTCGTCACCGCCATCGCGCTTTCGGCCTGGACCGGTCCAGCCCGCATCGCGCGGGCGCAAGTACTGTCCATCCGCGAGCGCGACTATATCGCCAGCGCCCGCGTCATCGGCATGCATCCCCTCGAAATAGCTTTCCGCGAAATTCTGCCCAACGCGCTGCCGCCGGTGCTGGCGCTGTCCTCGATCATCGTCGCCGGAGCGATACTGACCGAGGCGGCGCTATCCTTTCTCGGCCTTGGCGATCCTAACCGCGTGACATGGGGCGGCATGATCGCCGAAGGGCGAACAGTACTGCGCTCCGCCCCGTTCCTATCGATCATTCCAGGTGTGGCCCTGGTTTTCACCGTTCTCGGCGTCTATCTGGCGGGCGAAGGCGTCGCCGAGGCGACCGCGATCCGCCGAGGCCTGTCATGAGCGCCTCGGGCCAGGAAGTGCTTGTTTCCATTCGCGATCTTTCCGTGAGTTATTCCAGCGAAGCCGACAATGAGGCCGCGCTGAAAGGCATCAGCCTGGACATTCGCGACGGCGAGCGTCTGGCGATCATCGGCGAAAGCGGCTCTGGAAAAAGTACATTTGCCTTGGCAATTGCCGGCCTGCTGCCGGGCGCGGCAAAAATGACCGGCAGCATCGAGTGGCCGGGCTTTTCGACAAAGCTTGGCCAAAAGCCGCTAGGCGGGCGGGATATCGGCTTCGTTTTCCAGGACCCTTCGGCCAGCCTCGATCCGGTAATGCCGATTGGCCGCCAAATCGCGGAAGTTGCCAAAACCCATCTTTTCATGAGTTGGCCGCAGGCCTACGGCCACGCGGAAAAACTGCTCAAACGTGTGCGCCTCGACCCGGCATCGATCATCCCGGCCTACCCGCATCAGCTTTCCGGCGGCCAGAAACAGCGAGCGGCCATCGCCGCGGCAATTGCCGCCGGCCCAAATCTTTTGATTGCCGATGAAGCAACGAGCGCGCTCGATACCATCGTGCAGGCCGAGGTCGTCAGCCTGATCGAACAGTTGGTGAACGAAGACGGCATGGCGTTGCTGTTCGTCACCCACGATATTGCGCTCGCCGCGCGACTGGCCGAACGCATCGCGGTATTTCAGCGCGGCGAAATGGTGGAACTGGGTGAAACAGCCAACATCATCCATTCACCACGCCATGCCTGTACGCGGACGTTCCGCGACGCCCATATCGGCCTTGATACCGCGCCGCTGCTTGGTCGACCGGCAGGCGGACCCCGCCATGGATAGACCGGTGCTGACCGTCAACGCATTGACCAGGCGCTTCGCCCGCCGCGGCAAGCCGATCACTGCCGTGGACGATGTTTCCTTTTATATCGAACCTGCCGAAACGCTTGCGCTGGCCGGCCCATCCGGCAGCGGCAAATCGACGATAGCAAGGCTGCTGCTGCGGCTGATCGAACCGGACGCCGGCACGATAAACTTTGACGGCGAAGATTTTCTGGCCCTGAAAGGCGCCGCCCTGCGCAGGCAGCGGGCAAAAATACAGATGGTATTCCAGGACCCGCTCGCCGCCTTCAACCCGCGCGCCACGGTAGCGGGCGTGCTGGGCGATCCGTTGCGCATCCATGGCATTGCGTCGAAGGCGGATCGGCCGCGCCATATTACGAGGCTGCTGGAACGCGTCGGCCTGAGCACCAGTTTGCAGCATCGCGCCATGCATGAAATATCCGGCGGGCAAAGGCAGCGGGTGGCCATTGCACGCGCCATCGCGACGAAACCACTGCTGGTTGTGCTCGACGAAGCATTGTCGGCGCTGGATGTGTCCGTTCGCGGGAAAATTCTCGAGCTTCTGCTCGACCTTCAACGTGAAGAAAAGCTGGCCTATCTGTTCATTTCGCACGATCTGGGCGTCGTCCGCTCCATCGCCCACCGCATCGCCATCCTCGATAGCGGGAAAATTGCAGAGGAGGGCAACGCGCGAACCGTTATCGACGCCCCGCAATCGGTGGTTGGCAAGGCGCTTGTCGCGGCGGTCCCAACCCTCGCGGCTGATGTTTCGCACCGTTAACAGGCTCACCGCAGCCTTGCCCTCGATGCTTCCCATATTTCCCGCTTCAGTTCGTCCATAACTTCCGTTGCATACCCAATGCGCCATCATGCCCCGGAGCAACAGCGCACATCGCCCACTGAGAATACAAGACCAATCCGCGCCTCGAAAAGCATGCCTGACGAGAAGATGGAAAAATCCGTGAAACACCGATTGCATGTAACTTCCGACGGGCCACGGTTTCCGCCGCGCCAAACTTCCGCCAAATCGACAACAAGCGACGGGCGAAAGCCCACCAGCCGGATTACCCGATGCATAGACCATGCAGTTCGAATAAATGGCGGCAGCCAGCAAGACGACAGACCCAACATCGCGCCATCTTTCCGAGACACGCCATCTTGCCATCAAGCGGCAACAAAACAGCGCCGACAACCAGTGCCATTTGAGTTGGATTGCGGGGACAGGATTTGAACCTGCGATCTTCGGCCTATGAACCTGATGAGGTGAGGCCGACCTTGCGTCGACCCAGTTGGTCGATGCCGGCCGAACGGGCTGTTCCCAAGCACAAAAAAAGCCCGCCGACTTACGTCAACGGGCTTGAATTTGGTTGCGGGGACAGGATTTGAACCTGTGACCTTCAGGTTATGAGCCTGACGAGCTACCGGGCTGCTCCACCCCGCGTCAACCTTACAGATAGGCATTCGCCCATCGAATTCCAACCCGCCAATGAAAAGGCCGCTTGCGCGGCCCAATTTCCCGTTTGGCGGGCCATTTCATGAAGAGAAGATTTAAACGTGCGCTTTGTAGACCTGGCAGCGACTTACTCTCCCGCGTCTTGAGACGAAGTACCATCAGCGCTGGAACGTTTCACGGCCGAGTTCGGAATGGGATCGGGTGCAGCCGTTCCGCCATAACCACCAGGTCGGCAAAACGCACGTTATATCTCGAGAAGCTGTTGTCTTTGCGTGCCATCCATCGTTTTCACGATGGGCATTCGAAATGAGAACGATCAAGCCGATCGAACTATTAGTACTGGTAAGCTTCAAGCGTTGCCGCTCTTCCACACCCAGCCTATCAACGTGGTCGTCTTCCACGGTTCTCAGGGAATACTCGTTTTAAGGTGGGTTTCCCGCTTAGATGCCTTCAGCGGTTATCCCGTCCGGATATAGCTACCCTGCTATGCGGCTGGCGCCACAACAGGTCCACCAGA
>DASYCS010000090.1:0-10561 GCA_036500025.1 Mesorhizobium sp.
CGTTGATCACGCCGGCGGCGGAGATGATCGCGGTGCCGTGCTGGTCGTCATGGAACACCGGGATGTCCATCAGCTCGCGCAGGCGCTCCTCGATCACGAAGCAGTCCGGCGCCTTGATATCCTCCAGGTTGATGCCGCCGAAGCTCGGCCCCAGATAGCGCACCGCGCCGATGAAGGCGTCGACGTCGGTGGTGTCGACTTCCAGGTCGATGGAATCGACGTCGGCGAAGCGCTTGAACAGCACCGCCTTGCCCTCCATCACCGGCTTGGAGGCGAGCGCGCCGAGATTGCCCATGCCCAGGATGGCGGTGCCGTTGGAGATGACGGCGACCATGTTGCCGCGCGTCGTGTAGTCGAAGGCGCGCGAAGGATCGTCGGCGATCGCCTGCACCGGCACGGCGACGCCCGGCGAATAGGCCAGCGACAGGTCGCGCTGGGTGGCCATCGGCTTGGTGGCGACGATTTCCAGCTTGCCGGGCCGGCCCATGGCGTGGAATTCCAGCGCTTCCTCGGCGCTGACGGATGGACCCTGCTCGGCGTGCCTGTCTTTCCTTGCCATCTCTGCTCTTTCCTCCCGAGCGGTATTGCGCTTGTAGTTTCGTTGTGGAGTGCTCCCGATTAAGGCTACACTTTACAAACGTAAATGGCCAAGCAGGGGCCGGCGAAATTTGGAAACAGTTTCTTGAACGACGAAACCTCGATCCGGGTCGAAACCGCGGCCGCCCATGGCGCCGGCCCCGTTGCCACAGGCGGTGCTGCCCTAACGCCAGCCGCCACAGGCGGCGTTACGCCAATGCCAGCCGCCGCAGGCGGTGTAACCCCAATGCCAGCCGCCGCAGGCGGCGTAACTCCAATGATGGAGCAGTTCATCGAGATCAAGGCGGCGAATCCCGGTTCGCTGCTGTTCTACCGGATGGGCGATTTCTACGAGCTGTTCTTCGACGATGCCGAAAAGGCCAGCAAGGCGCTGGGCATCGTCCTGACCAAGCGCGGCAAGCACCAGGGCGCCGATATTCCGATGTGCGGCGTGCCGGTCCATGCCGCCGACGACTATTTGCAAAAGCTGATCGGGCAGGGGTTTCGCGTCGCCGTCTGCGAGCAGATCGAAGACCCGGCCGAGGCGCGCAAACGCGGCGGCAAATCGGTGGTGCGCCGCGACGTCACGCGGCTGGTGACACCGGGCACCATCACCGAGGACAAGCTGCTGGCGCCTTCGGAATCGAGCTTCCTGATGGCGTTGGGGCGGGTGAAGGGCGCTGCCGAATCTTCCTCTTTCGCGCTGGCGTGGATCGACATTTCCACCGGCGCTTTCCGCGTCACGGATACGACCGCCGAGCGCCTGCTGGCCGATATTTTCCGCATCGATCCGCGTGAACTGATCGTCGCCGAGCCGGTGTTCCACGACCCCGAACTGAAAGCCGTCTTCGACGTGCTGGGCCGCGTCGCCAGCCCGCAGCCGCCCAGCCTGTTCGATTCGACTTTCGCGCCGGCGCGCATCGCCCGCTTCTTCGAGGTGGCGACGCCGGACAGTTTCGGTGCCTTCAGCCGCGCGGAGCTGTCGGCGGTGTCGGGCATCATCGCCTATGTCGAGAAGACCCAGAAGGCCGAGCGCCCGCCCTTGTCGCGGCCCGAGCGCGAGGAGCAGGGTTCGAGCCTGTTCATCGACCCGGCGACCCGCGCCAATCTGGAATTGTTGCGCACGCTTTCCGGCAGCCGCGAGGGTTCGCTGTTCAAGGCCATCGACCGCACGGTGACCGGCGGTGGCGCGCGGCTGCTGGCCGACCGGCTGATGGCCCCGCTGACCGACCCGGATGCCATTTCGGCGCGGCTGGATTCGGTCTCGTTCTTCCGCAACGAGGTGCGGCTGTGCCAGTCGGTGCGGCTGGCGCTGAAGGGCGTCGCCGACATGCCGCGCGCCCTGACGCGGCTGGCGCTCAACCGTGGTGGCCCGCGCGACCTTGGCGCGTTGCGCGCCGGCTTCCAGGCGGCGGCCGATATTGCCGAAATTTTTGCCGGCGCGGCACTCCCCCACGAACTGCAACAGGCCTTGGCCGCGATTGCCGCCCTGCCGCAAGCCCTTGGCCGGCATCTGACGCAGGCGCTGGGTGAGGAACTGCCTTTGTTGAAGCGCGATGGCGGCTTCCTGCGCGCCGGCTACCATGCCGATCTGGACGAGATGCGCGCGCTGGCCACCCAATCGCGCAAGGTGATCGCCGGGCTGGAACGCGGCCTGGCCGACGAGACCGGCATCAAGTCGCTGAAGATCCGCCACAATAATGTACTGGGCTACTATATCGAGGTGACCGCCAACCATGCCGGGGCCATGACCGGCACCGACGCGGCGCGGGGAAAATTCATCCACCGCCAGACCATGGCCAACGCCATGCGCTTCACCACCACCGAACTGGCGGAACTGGAAACGAAAATCGCCAACGCCGCCGACCGCGCGCTGACCATCGAGCTTGCCGCCTTCGACGCGCTGGTCAGGGAAGCGGTGGGCGAGGCGCAGAATATCCGCGCCGGCGCCGAGGCGCTTTCGGTGCTCGACGTGTCGGCTGCGCTGGCGCTTCTTTCCGAGAGCGAGAACTGGTGCCGGCCGGTCGTCGATTCCAGCCTTGCTTTCGAGATCATCGGCGGCCGCCATCCGGTGGTCGAGCAGGCGCTGCGCCGCTCCGCCGAGGGATCGTTCGTCGCCAACGATTGCGACCTGTCGCCGGAAGGCGATGCCCGAGGAGGCAAGGAGGCCGGCGCGATCTGGCTGTTGACCGGCCCCAATATGGGCGGCAAGTCGACCTTCCTGCGCCAGAACGCGTTGATCGCCATCCTTGCCCAGACCGGCTCCTACGTGCCGGCGGCAAGCGCCCATATCGGCGTGGTCGACCGGCTGTTTTCGCGCGTCGGCGCATCCGACGACCTGGCGCGCGGGCGCTCGACCTTCATGGTCGAGATGGTCGAGACGGCGGCGATCCTCAACCAGGCCGGCGCGCGCGCTTTGGTCATACTGGACGAGATCGGGCGCGGCACCGCCACCTTCGACGGCCTCTCCATCGCCTGGGCGGCGGTGGAATATCTGCACGAGAAGAACCGCTGCCGGGCGGTCTTCGCCACGCATTTCCACGAAATGACGGCGCTGGCCGGAAAGCTTTCGCGCCTGCACAACGTCACCATGCGGGTGAAGGAATGGGAGGGCGACGTGGTCTTCCTGCACGAGGTCGGCAAGGGCGCAGCCGACCGCTCCTACGGCGTCCAGGTGGCGCGCCTCGCCGGCCTGCCCGACGCGGTCGTGGCGCGCGCCAGGGAAGTCCTGCACCAGCTTGAGGAGGGCGAGGTTTCCGGCAAGACCGACCGGCTGGTCGACGATCTGCCGCTGTTTTCGGTGGCGGCGAAGCGCGAAGCGCCGAAGCCCGCCGGCCCCGCCAGGGCCGACGCGCTGGGCGAGGCGCTGGCCAAGGTCAATCCCGACGAGATGACGCCGCGCGAGGCGCTGGAGGCGCTCTATCGCCTGAAGGGCCTGGCGGTTTGAATGGCGATGTTGACAGGTTTGTACCGATTGGTACAATAAACGCCATCACCGTTTTGATGGAAGAACACCTTGAGCCGTCCGCCGCTGCCGCCCTTCACCGCCGAAACCGCCGCCCTGAAGGTGCGCCTGGCCGAGGACGCCTGGAACGGGCGCGACCCGGACAAGGTATCGACCGGCTATAGCGAGGACAGCGTCTGGCGCAACCGCGCCGAATTCGTCACCGGCCGCGCCGAGATCGTCGGCCTCCTGCGCCGCAAATGGGTGCGGGAACTGGACTACCGGCTCATCAAGGAAGTCTGGGCTTGGCACGAAAACCGCATCGCCGTGCGCTTCGCCTATGAATGGCATGACGATGCCGGCCAGTGGTATCGTTCCTACGGCAACGAGAACTGGCGGTTCAATGCCGACGGCTTGATGGCCCATCGCCATGCCAGCATCAACGATCTGCCGATCAGGGCGGATGAACGCAAGTTCCATTGGCCGCTCGGCCGCCGTCCCGACGACCATCCGGGCCTTTCCGATCTGGGCCTCTAGGCGCTTATATGGGCAGGACCGCTCCCGACAAGGACGGCCTGCTGGCCACGCTGGCGGAGGTTTTCCGCGAGCATGGCTATGAGGGAACCAGCCTGGCGCGTATTGGGCACGCGACAGGGCTGGGCAAGGGCAGCCTCTACAATTTCTTTCCTGGCGGAAAAGAAGAAATGGCAGGGGCTGTTCTTGCAAACATCGATGCCTGGTTCGACGAGAATGTCTTTGCGCCGCTATGCGACGAATGCGAACCGGCCGCCGCCATCGGCAGGATGCTGGACGCCACCGACCTCTATTTCCGCTCCGGGCGCCGCGCCTGCCTGCTGGGGGCCTTCGCGCTGGACGATTCGCGGGATCGGTTCGGCAACGAAATAAAGTCTTATTTCGACCGCTGGATCGCCAGCCTGGCCGGTGCGCTGATGCGTGCCGGCCACCGGCAACCGGAAGCCCGTCAATTGGCCGAGGACACGGTCGCCGGCGTCCAGGGCGCGTTGACGCTGGCGCGCGCCTTTGACGAACCGGAAGTGTTTTCCCGCTCCCTCAAACGTATGCGCGAAAGGCTGGTCGCCTGAGATACCAGAGCGGTTCTGGTTTTTACCGAATCGGTAAAACCGCTCTGTCTCTTTGTTTTGGCCGCATTTCCGGATGCTCAGATCATCTCCAGCGGGCGCTTGCGCGCCGGCGGCGGGAAGGCGCGGTCAAGCTCAGTGAGATCGTCGGCTGAAAGCTTTATGTCGAGCGCCGCCATGTTCTGGCGAACATGCGCCGGCCGGCTGGCTTTGGGGATGGCGATGACGCCTTGCCCGCGTATCGTCCAGGCCAGCGCCACCTGCGCCGGCGTGGCATTGTGGCGCGCCGCAATCGCTGCAAGTTTGTCGCTGAGCGCCAGCCGCCCCTGCTCGATCGGCGAATAGGCCATTATCGGCATGCCGCGCTGCCGGCACCATGGCGCGAGGTCGAATTCCGGCCTGCGCCGTGAAAGGTTGTACAGCACCTGGTTGGTCTGGCAATTGGCCCCGGCCGGCAGGGCGGCAAGCTCTTCCATGTCGTCGGCGTCGAAATTCGACACGCCCCAATGGCGGATTTTCCCGGCCGATTTCAGCGTCTCGAACGCTTCCACCGTTTCGCCAAGCGGCACGCCGCCGCGCCAATGCAGCAGATAGAGGTCGATGCGGTCTGTGCGCAGGCGCTTCAGGCTGCGCTCGCAGGCGGCGACCGTGCCCGAACGCGACGCGTTGGACGGCAGCACCTTGGAAACGACGAACAGGCCATCGCGGCGGCCGGCAATGGCTTCGGCGACCACCGCTTCGGCATTGCCGTACATTTCCGCGGTATCGATCAGCGTCACGCCGAGATCAAGGCCAACCCGCAGCGCATCCGCCTCGGCGTCGGCCTGGCGCGGGTCCTCCCCCATCTTCCAGGTTCCAAGCCCGAAAACGGGAACGGCTTCGCCCGAAGGCAGGGTCGTCATTCGCATGGTGGAAGGCATTGGCGGGCTCCGCATCGAAGAGGTTTCAAACCAGTCTATTTTGCTGGCCATTCTGCTTCGCCAGCCGGCCTGTGTCACTGGCCAGCCTGCTTAACTAGAAAGTCTACTTCACGGGATGGGCGGCGAGCCAGTTTTCCATTTCGGTGATTTCCTTTTGCTGGGCGGCGACGATGTTTTCGGCCAGCTTGCGCATTTCCGGGTCCTTGCCATGGGCAAGCAGCACGTTCGCCATGTCGATGGCCGCCTGATGATGGGGGATCATGCCGCGCACGAAATCGACATCGGCGTCGCCGGTATATTTCATCGCCATCATCTCGCGGTGCATCTTGTCCATCGCCGCTTGATAGCCGGCGGCGGCGGGGTCGCCTGCCGCCTCGCCCATCGCGCCCATGTCGTGCTTCATCTGCGCCGATTGCGCCGGCATTGCCATCAACAGCGCCGCCACCGCCGGCGCAAGCACGATCTTTCGAACCATGGACATGAGATTTCTCCTTTGGAATCTATCTGGAGGATGGGTTCAAAGTTTCAATGTCCTGAGCCTCAGCGCGTTGGCGATGACCGACACCGACGACAGGCTCATCGCGGCGGCGGCCAGCATCGGCGACAACAGCGTGCCGGTCAGCGGATAGAGCACGCCGGCGGCTACCGGCACGCCCAGCAGGTTGTAGAGAAAGGCGAAGAAAAGGTTCTGGCGGATATTTCCGATCGTCGCCCGCGCCAGCTTTCGCGCCCGCACAATGCCGTTGAGGTCGCCCTTGACCAGCGTGATGCCGGCACTTTCCACCGCCACATCCGCGCCCGCACCCATGGCGATGCCGACATCGGCGGTGCTGAGCGCGGGCGCGTCGTTGACGCCGTCGCCGGCCATCGCCACGGCGCAGCCGCGCGCTTGCAGTTCTTCGACGAGCGCCGCCTTCGCCTCGGGTGAAAGGCCCGCATGCACCCGCTCTATGCCCAGTCTTTGCGCGATGGCCTGCGCGGTGCGCTCATTGTCGCCGGTCGCCATGATAATGGTCAGGCCCTGTTCCCGCAGCAGCTGGATAGCCTCGGCGGCGCTCGCCTTGATCGGGTCGGCGACGGCGACGATGCCGGCGAGCTTTGCGCCCATAGCCACGAACATTGCCGTCTTGCCCTCGGTTTGCAGCGCAAGGGCACGCGCGCCGAGGTGCGAAATGTCGATGCCGAGATCGGCCATCATGGCGGCGTTGCCCAGCGCCGCGACGCCATCCGATACCGTCCCCGAAACGCCCTTGCCGGTAACCGCCTCGAAACCGCTCACTTCAGCCGCCTGTGCGCCGCGCGCCTTGGCGCCCTCGACGATGGCTTCGGCCAGCGGATGCTCGGAGCCTTTCTCCAGGCCGGCGGCCAATGCCAGCAATCCAGTTTCGGAAAAGCCGTCCATGGCGACCACGTCGGTCAGCGCCGGCCGGCCTTCGGTCAGCGTGCCGGTCTTGTCGACGATCAGCGTATCGACGGACGCAAGGCGTTCCAGCGCCGCCGCTTCCTTGACCAGGACGCCGGCCTGCGCGCCGCGCCCGGTCGCGGTCATGATCGACATCGGCGTCGCCAGCCCGAGCGCGCAGGGACAGGCGATGATCAGCACCGACACCGCCGCGACGATGGCGTGGACCAGCCCCGGTTCCGGCCCGAAAACCGCCCAGGCGACGAAGGCGACGATGGCGACGGTGACGACGGCGGGAACGAAGTAGAACGAAACGCGGTCGGCCAGCCCCTGCACCGGCGCGCGGCTGCGCTGCGCCTTGGCCACCAGTTCGACAATGCGCGAAAGCGTCGTTTCGGAGCCGATTCGTTGCGCGCGCATCAGCAATGTGCCGTTGCGGTTCAGCGTTCCGCCGGTGAGCGTGTCGCCCTGCACCTTCTCGACCGGCAGCGGCTCGCCCGTAATCATCGATTCGTCTATCGAGGAGCGGCCATCTTCGACGGCGCCGTCCACCGGCACGGCCTCGCCGGGGCGGATGCGCAGCAGGTCGCCCTTGCGCACGCTGTCGAGCGGCACGTCGCTTTCGCTGCCGTCCGCCGCCACCCGCCTTGCCGTCTTCGGCGCGAGATCGAGCAGGGCGCGAATGGCCGAGCCGGTCTTTTCGCGCGCGCGCAGTTCCAGCACCTGGCCGAGGAAGACCAGCGCCACGATGACGGCGCAAGCCTCGAAATAGACCGGCACCGCGCCATCATGGCCGCGAAGCGCATGCGGGAAGATGCCGGGAAACAGCGTGGCGACGACGCTGTAGAGATAGGCCGCGCCGACGCCGAGCGAAATCAGCGTCCACATATTGGCGCTGCGGTTGAGGATCGACTGCCAGCCGCGCCGGAAGAAAGGCAGCGCCGCCCACAGCACCACCGGGCTGGCCAGCGCGAATTCCACCCATGTCGCGGCCGGCTCGCCCAGTCGGTCGCGGAAAAACGTCAGGCCGAGCATCGGCCCCATGGAGAGCACCAGCAGCGGCATTGACAGCGCCGCGCTGATCCACAGGCGGCGCGAAAAATCGACAAGTTCCAGGTTCGGTCCGGCCTCGCCGGCCGGCACGCCCATCGGCTCCAACGCCATGCCGCAGATCGGGCAATCGCCCGGCCTGTCGCGCACGATCTCGGGGTGCATCGGGCAGGTATATTGCGTGCCCTTCGGCATCGCCGGGGCCGCTGGCCGCTCACCCAGGTATTTTTCCGGCTCGGCTTCGAACCTTGCCTTGCAGCCCGCCGAGCAGAAATAGAATTTTTCGCCCGCATGGCGCAAGAAATGCGCGGCGCTGGCGCGGTCCACCTCCATGCCGCACACCGGGTCCCTGGCGTGAAGATACTGGTCGGGATGCGCGGCGAATTTCGCCCGGCAGCCATCGCTGCAAAAATGAAACATCCGCCCGCCATGCTCGATGCCGGGTTTGCCCGCTTGGGCGTCGACCGTCATGCCGCAGACGGGATCGCGGATGACGGCTTGCGCCAATCCTGGCAGGTCCGGGCGCGCGGCGGCATGGCCGGAACAGCAGGAGCCATCGGCCTCGTGGCCATGATGGGTGGCGTCGCGATGATGGTTGGCCATGGCGGAAACCTCGAAAAATAACGCCCAAATCAGCGTTCGGATTGGATCGTCGCCCATAGATAGGGCTTCCAGTAGCTGGAAGGTCAAGGCGGCAAAACCGACAATGCCGCGCTTCATGAAAATATCGGATCGGGGCGGAAATCCGGCAATCGCTAAAATGCTAAAGGATCGGCTAAAGGCTATTTTACGCCGTCGCGCTAATGGCTCTGGCATGGACGCACGTACAAGACGCATATTGGTAAGAACCCTGCTCGCCATCGGCCCCGCGGTGGTGGCGACCTTTGCGATTTCCTTTTCCCTGCGCTGGGCGCTGGGAATGCCCATCGACTGGCTGAGCTGGATCGAATGCGCTGCAATTCCCATTGTCGTGGGCATGCCGATCGGGGTGTACATTTTCAGCCAGGCCGAAAGGCTCCAAAGCGCGCATGAGCGGCTGGAGCGCGTGCATCAGGACATGGTCAAGGCGCATGAGCGGCTGGCCTTCATGGCCAGTCACGACAAGATGACCGGCCTGCTCAACCGCGATGGCTTCCTGGGCGAGGTCGAGCCATACCGGCAGCGCAATGAAGGCCATGTCCTGCTGATCATCGACGCGGACCACTTCAAGCGCATCAACGACCGTTACGGCCATCCCAAGGGCGACGAAGCGCTGATGAAGATCGCCAAGGCGCTGCGCTATGCGGTGCGGCCGAAAGATGTCGTCGGCCGGATCGGCGGCGAGGAATTCGCCATTTTGCTGGTTTCCGTCGGCATGCGCGAGGCGACCCGGATGGCCGAGCTTGTCCGCCGGCAGGTTCAGTGCATTCCCTGGCAGGTGGAGGGGCCGGAAACGCCGCAGCTGACCGTCAGCATCGGCGGGGCGGCGCTGGAGTGGCGCCATGCCACGCTTGCCGAAACGCTGCGCGAAGCCGACCGCAACCTTTACGAGGCCAAGCGCCTCGGGCGCAACCGCGTGGTTTTCGACCATGCCGGCACGGCGACGGAAGCGGCCTAGCCGAACGGCGGAGCGCCGGCAGCCAGCCCATACCCAGCGCGATAAAAACACGCTATAGACGCGGCCGAATGGCGAACCCATCTGCGGCTCTATGGCAAAAATATCCCTGAAGCTCGACGAACTGATTGACAGCGAAGCCTTGCGCCGCGATCTCGCCGCCGTGGCCGGCACGGATGCTGCGCAAACGCGCGCCGCCGCGCTCAAGCTCCTCAAGGAGCGCCGCGCCATTGCCGCCGGCAAGGCCGAGGCGATGCTGATGACGGACGGCAGCGGCACTGCCTGCGCGGTGCGCCTTTCCCATGTGATGGACGAGATCATCCGCGCGCTCCATGATTTTGCGGTCGCGCAGGCGAAAACCGGCCCCGAGCGCATGGCTCTGGTGGCCGTCGGCGGCTATGGGCGCGGCACGCTGGCCCCCGGTTCCGACATCGACCTCCTGTTCCTGCTGCCCGCCAAGCAGACGGCCTCGGGCGCGCACATTGTCGAAACCGTGCTTTACATGCTGTGGGACATGGGCCTGAAGGTCGGCCACGCCACCCGCACCGTCGATGAGTGCCTGCGCCTGTCGCGCGACGACATCACCATCCGCACGGCGCTGCTGGAGGCGCGTTTCATCTGGGGCGATGAGCCGCTTTGCCAAACCCTGTTGCAGCGCTTCGACCGCGAACTGGTGCGCACGACCGGTCCCGAATATGTGCAGGCCAAGCTTGCCGAGCGCGACGCCCGACATGCCAAGGCCGGCGAAAGCCGCTATCTGGTCGAGCCGAACGTCAAGGACGGCAAGGGCGGCCTGCGCGACCTGCATACGCTGTTCTGGATCGGCAAATATTTCTACCGCGTCCGCACCGGCGAGGAACTGGTCGAAAAGGGCGTCTTCACGCAAGGCGAGCACAACCAGTTCCGCAAGGCCGAGGATTTCCTGTGGGCGGTGCGCTGCCACATGCATTTCCTTACCGGCAAGCCGGAAGAGCG